>CACYVR010000119.1 GCA_902777885.1 uncultured Methanobrevibacter sp. | reverse complement strand
TCAATTAAAAATCGTGGATTATCATAAGCTTTCGGCATGAAAAATTTGCCTTCACTCTTTTTTCCTGAAAAATCGTGAGGTATCTCTAATTGATCAATATTTGAAGCATATGCTATACTTATACTAAATAATAATATTATTGAAATTAAAGCTATTTTTTTAATCATTTTTCTCATCCCATATTATAACCTGATGATTATTCATCTCATCAAAAATTTATATTTAATATGTATTTTTGATTTATTAAATATTAAATCTTGACTAAAAAAATTTTTTAGATTGTTTTTAGAAATAATGTAGTGTGAGATTATGGATGATTATGTTAACATGTTTAATGATTTTTCGGATGTAGCAATTGCTGAGGAAAAAGTCTCGCCGCAGGCCATTTTGAATGTATTGAAAGATTATTCCGCAACAATATCTGTTTTTGATTTGATGAAAGCCAATGCGGAAATGATTGAAGACAGCAAATATGTTCAGGATAGTTATAAGAAAAAAAGTATTGGTGTTTATGCTAAGTATTTTTTAGGTCGCATTCGTGAAATACGTGATGACAATAACAATTATACTAATGATGTTTGTAAGGAAGAGTTTATTGATGCGGTGGCTACATTAAAGTCCTATCATGATGCAGAATCCATGTCCAGTAAAAGTAAATTTCCTTTAATTTATGCCATAGTATCCTTATATACGACTTTTGTTTTAGAAGAACCAATTCATCCTGTCGGTACTCCGTTTCCAGGTTCTTTAAAAGTTGAAGAAAAAGATGGGGTATTCTATTGTCCGGTTAAGGATGCGAATCTGGAATCTCCGAATGCTGTTTGTAAAATGTGTATTGCAGAACAGTTAGAATTTTAAAAGTTTTTTTTGGTCTTGGAATTATCATCAATCTATGAGGTTTCGCCATATCTCTGTTAGGTATTATGTATGTATTTGCTTGGTTCCTGTTCTTTTATTTTTGGAATCAGTAGTTTTACAACAATATCTGATAACACCAACGAAAATTATAACAGATATTACTCCTTTATACGCCCTAACGAATCTTTATAATATAATGCGATGGTAAATCGATTATTCATATGTTGTATTGTCTATTATGGGTTATAACAAAAATTTTTATTATTTATTAAATAATAAATAGTAAATAAGGGATATTATGAAAATTGCTGTTGTACTTGGAACACGTCCTGAAATAATTAAGATGGCTCCGATAATAGATGAAATTGTAAATCGTGATATTGAGTTATGTCTTATTCATACGGGCCAACATTATGATAAGGAAATGTCTGATAACTTCTTTATAGACCTTGAAATTCCTGCTCCAGATTATAACATTAATGTGGGATCCGGATCTCATGGTAAACAAACTGGTTTGATGATGAAGGGTATTGAAGAGGTTTTAATGGATGAAAAACCTGACATTGTTTTGGTTCAGGGAGATACTAATGCCGTTCTTGCAGGAGCTCTCGTCGCTTCTAAACTCCACATTGCCGTAGGCCATGTTGAAGCGGGACTTAGATCATTTGACATGACCATGCCCGAAGAGATTAACAGAAGGGTTTGTGATGTCACTTCTACAATGTATTTTATACCGACTGAAGAATCGGCCATTAATCTTTTGGCGGAAGGTTATTCACGAAAAAATTTGATTATTACTGGTAATACTGTTGTTGATGCTTGTTTTAGACACTTGGAAATAGCTAAAAAACGTGGATTTGAAGAAGAATCTTTAGCAAGTCTTGGCATTGACAATATGGATAATATTTTAACATTGACGATGCACAGAGCGGAAAATGTCGATGACAAAAAGAGAGTTACAAATATTATCGATGCTTTAAAAGAGTTAGGTGATATGAATATTATTTTCCCGATTCATCCGAGAACCAAAAAAACATTGGAAGATTTCAAATTGTTTGATGAGCTGAATAATCTCAGTCATGTTCATATCATTAAGCCAATCGGATACCTGGACTTTTTACAGTTAACTTCCAAATCTACTTTAATTTTAACGGATTCTGGAGGTCTGCAGGAGGAGGCCATCACATTGGATGTGCCTGCATTAACGCTAAGATACAATACTGAAAGGCCAGAAACAGTAACGGCCGGCGGAAACATTCTTGTAGGGGCAGATAAAGATGCAATATTGGAAAATGCAAATAAAATCCTTAATGATGAGGAATTTGCTCAAAAAATGAAAAATGCAATTAACCCATATGGTCAGGGGGATTCCGCTAAAAAAACTGTCGATGCAATAGGGGAATTCTATGTCAATGGATTGCTCGATATAGAAGCTCCTGAAGATATCATGACATCATTTGACAGAAAAATGACATTAATTGATGAGGATATCTCCGTTAAAGAATTTGAAGATAAAAACAATGCATTAATCCACATGGTATTTGATGGAGAAAAAATGCGTTTTCCAACTGATGAATTAAATTTAAAAGAGATGTGTGTTACTTATGACGAATTCCAATGAATCTATATTAGTATTTGAGTATTTCACCGCTTCCGGCGAAAAGGATAAATGTATTATTTCAGAAGCAGAGGCATTGCTCTTTGCTCTAATTGAGGATTTAAAAGATTATGAATTGGACGTTGTTGTCAACAGTTCTTATGCAGATATTGTTTCAGACTATGATAACGTTAATCCGATACTGATTGATACGGATATCATTTCATGGCTTGAAGACAATGCTTCAAATTTCAGCAGGGCGATTTTTATTGCCGCTGAGAATAATAATAATCTATATAATATCACTAAAATCTTAGAAGAAAATGATGTTTCAATTTTTACTTCATCAAGTGAAGCCTGTCTTGTTTGTTCAGATAAGTTTTTAACTTATGAATCCCTTCCTAATAACATTCCTCAACCGAGAAGTTTCAGATTTAAAATTGATTCAAAGGGATACTGGAAAAGAGCAATCACGAATCTCCATGAAAAATGGCAATCTGAAGATCCGTTAACTCCACTAAAATTAATAATCAAGCCATTGATTGGTGTGGATTGTGAAGATATAGTTATAATTGAGGATATTAAGGATTTGTCCTATGATCTGGAAGAGATATTTCCTCCGAATTCCAGAATAATTGTACAGGAATTCATTGAGGGAACTGATGTCAGCGTCAGTTTAATTTGCCTTGACGGTAAAGCTTATCCGATAAGTCTCAATGAACAATTTGTTGAACTTAAAAATGACAAGGGAACTTATCTTGGGGGAAAAATACCTTTTGAAAGTGAATTCACTCAGGACGCTTTTGACGTGGCCGTAAATGCATGTGAATCCATTGACGGTTTAAACGGTTTTGTTGGCGTTGATTTGCTGATAGCTAACGATGATGACATTTATCCGGTTTATCTGCTTGAGCTAAATTCAAGATTTACAACGCCTTACGTTGGACTTAGGAAAATAACTGATTTCAATATAACCAAAACAATAATTGAAGGAAACGTTAAAGACATTGATTTATCTTTAAATGGCGAAGTGGAATTTAAAAAAGAAAGCAATAACTTAAATATCAGGAGAATTTAAATAATGAAAATTGCAGGTTTTGACATTGGTGGAGCCAATACTGATTTGGCAGTTATAGACTTTGAAAATGGTGAAATAAAAAATATTGAAGTTGATTTTGCCTATCTTCCTATGTGGAGCAATAACGATGATTTGTCAAAAGTTTTAGTGGAATTAATAGAAAATATTTGTCCTTTGGCTGAAATTGATGCTGTGGGCATATCAATGACTGCAGAACTTGTTGACGCTTATGATACAAAAAAAGATGGGGTTTTAGATGTTGTAAATAAGTGTGAAGAGACCTTTTCATGCCCAATCGCTTATGTTGGAATTGATGGAATGATGTCTGAAAAAGAAATCAAAAAAACTCCTCTTAAAGCGGCAGCCGCCAATTGGATTGCAACTGCTCAAATTGCAACATTGATTTCTGATAATTGCATTTTTATTGATACCGGCAGCACAACAACTGATATCATACCTATTAAAGATGGCAATGAATGTGCTATTGGTAAATCTGATTTTGACAGATCTGCTACCGGTGAATTGGTCTATACAGGTACGTTAAGAACAAATCTAGCTAGCTTTTTAGATAAAGTCGAATTCAGGGGAAAAAGGTATCGCGTAGCCAGTGAATTATTCGCCCAGACAGCTGATGTCTATACCGTACTGGATTTAATCAGTCCTGAAGATTATGTCTGTGATACTTTTGACGGTGAATCAAAGTCAAAACTCGACTGTGCAAAAAGAATTGCCCGTGTTTTATGTGCGGATTTGGAAATGTTGTCTGAAGAGGATATTGTTGAAATTTCCAAGTTTATCCATCAAAAGCAGATTGAACAAATTGCCGACGCGTTAAA
>CACYVR010000118.1 GCA_902777885.1 uncultured Methanobrevibacter sp. | reverse complement strand
TGATACTTTAAATATATTTCTTCTTTTCCTTCAACCCATTCACATCTTTTTTTAGTCATAATAATTAATATTAATGAAATTAATAAATAGTATTAACTGTTTTGAGGGATAAAATGAATTACAGAACTTTGGGTAATACTGGGTTAAAAGTAAGTGAAATTGCTTTTGGTGCAGAATGGTATGTTGAAAGGCCATATAGTGATGTTGAAGAGATGGTTAGGCATTGTGAGGAAAACGGTATTAATTTTTTAGATTGCTGGATGAGCGAACCCACTGTTCGGACTAATTTGGGTAAAGCAATTAAAGACACTCGAGATAAATGGATCATTCAAGGACATATAGGTTCAACTTGGCAGAATAATCAATATGTAAGAACTCGTGAAATGGATAAGGTAAAAGAAGCTTTTGAAGATTTCATGGAAAGATTACAAATAGAAACATTGGACTTTGGAATGATTCATTATGTTGACACTTTTGATGACTATGATGAAATCATGTCCGGAGAATTCATTGGGAAATTGCATTTTTAGCAGCTAAAAACCCTGAAATTGAATTGTTGATGTTCAGTATCAATCCTGCATATGACATGTTTCCTCCAAGTGATGCTCTTGAGGAATATCGTGATGATGACAGATATGAAGGTTTGGCAGGTTTAAATCCGAGAAGGGCTGAACTTTATCAGTTATGTGAAGAAAATGGAACTCCGATAACGGTCATGAAAGGATATGCAAGTGGAAGACTCTTCGATGAAAACGATTCTCCCTTTGGTGTTGCATTAACTCCCGTTCAATGTATTCATTATGCTTTGGAACAAAATGGGGTGGCAAGTATTTTTGTTGGTGTCAGTAACGTTGAAGAACTTGATGCTGCTCTTGAATATGAATCAGCTTCAGAAAATGAAAAAGAATATAAAAGCATTTTAGTAAATGCTCCCAATCATTCATTTGAAGGCAAATGTATGTATTGTGGTCACTGCGCTCCATGCAGTTCCGGAATAGATATTGCAGCTTTAATAAAACTCTATGATTTGGCAGTCATGCATGATGAGGTTCCACAAAGTGTTCAGGAACATTATAATAATCTGACTTATGATGCAACCGAATGCATAGCATGTGGTGAATGTGAAGACAGATGTCCATTTAATGTCAGAATTGTTGATGTGATGCTTGACGCTCATGACCTGTTTGATTTGTGAGGTTTACTCTTTGGTGAAAAAATGACCATGTGTTTAAAAATAAAATCTTCATGATTGGAATTTTCTTATTTTTCATTTTCTTTTACACGGGGTTTTGGAACCAGTAAAAATTTAATTGATATAATCGAAAATGATGATGTAGATGATACTATAAATAATAATGATAAAATTATATTATATTCAACAGGTTATGTCATGGATTTATTAATTGGGTAAACAAATATTTTAATTAAGAGGGATTGTGATGAAAAAATTAGCTTTTGGAATGATGAGATTGCCACTTCTCGATGAAAATGATGAATCGAGTGTGGATTTTGAACAGGTAAATAAAATGGCAGATTTGTTCATGGAAAAAGGATTTACTTTTTTTGATACTGCATATCCTTATCATATGGGCAATAGTGAAGTGGCTTTAAGAAAAGCTGTCATTGATAGATATCCTAGAGATTCATATGTTGTTGTGGATAAATTACCCTTATTTATCATAACGTCCGAAGATCAACTTGAACCAATATTTTCTGAGCAATTGGAACGTCTGGGTATCGATTATTTTGATTATTATTTGATGCATAATGTCAGCGGTTTTTCAGAAACTGGTTTTTTGGATGTTGATTCCTTTTCTTTTGTAAATGAGAAAAAATCAGAGGGTAAAATCAAGCATTTGGGTTTATCCACCCATGCAAACGCAGAATATCTGGACACTATCTTGACATTGCATCCTGAAATGGAATTTGTATTGCTTCAAATCAATTATCTTGACTGGGAAAGTGAAGGTGTTGAATCAAGAAAATGTTATGAAGTTGCATGTAAACATAATAAGCCAGTAATGGTGATGGAACCTCTTAAAGGTGGTTTTTTAGCAGATATTCCTCCTGAAGCAGAGAAATTAATGAAAGATTATAATCCTGATGCTTCCGTAATTTCATGGGCATTAAGGTTTGTTGCCGGTTTGGATAATGTTTGTATGGTTTTAACTGGGGCAAGCAGTTTAAAGCAATTGGAAGAAAATATTGATGACTTTGAAAACCTCACTCCTTTAAATGATGAAGAATATGAAATTTTGGGTAAAGTAAGTGAGATTATTAATTCAAACATCACTGTTGACTGTACAAAATGCAAATACTGTCTGGATTCATGTCCTGAAGAAATCAATATACCGAAACTATTTGATTTGTATAATAGTGAAAAAATACTGGATTTGGGCGATTGGACACCTGTGGGTAATGCTTATGTTAATTATTCTAAGATTCCTGGTGTTGGCCTGGCATCTGATTGCACCGAGTGTGAAGCATGTGTCAAAGAATGTCCACAGCATATTGATATACCTGAAGTCATGAAAGATGTTGCTAAAATATTTGAAACGGATTATTATGGCTTTACTGATTAATTAACTTTTTTTATATTTTTATTTTTTTTCCCATAAACAAATTTTAATACTATTAAAAATATATTTATAGATAATTAGATTATTTTTTGAGGAAATTATTATGATACCTGGTATGAATAAAAAGCAAATGAAACAAATGGAAAGACAAATGAAAAAAATGGGTATGAAAATGGAAGACCTTAACGGTGTTACTGAAGTCATTATCCGTTTTGAAGATAAAGAATTAATCATTGATAATCCTAACGTTAGTTTAATGAATGTAATGGGTCAGGAAACCTATCAGGTTGAAGGTAATGCTCGTGAAGTGGAACTTGAATATGAAATTGAAATTCCTGATGAAGATGTTGAAATGGTAGCTAATCAAGCAAATGTTTCTGAAGATGTGGCAAGACAGGCTTTAGAAGAATGTAAAGGAGATCTTGCCGAAGCCATTATGAAATTGGCTCAATAGATAATTATGACAATCATTGCCCATATTTCTGATTTGCATATAAGTGACGATGCTTTTGATGAAGCAGTTTTCATGCAAGCTGTAACTGAAATAAATAATTTACAGCCAGATATGATTATTTTGTCTGGAGATGTAACAAATAATGGTTATTATAGGCAATATCAACAGGCCATAAAATATTTGGACATGTTTGACGCACCATTATTTGCGGTTCCAGGTAATCATGATGCCCGTAATTTAGGTCATCAAAGTTTTGAAGAGTTAATTGGGGAAAGTAGTTGGAAATTAACTAAAGAAGATGATTTCATGGTCATAGGTCTTGACAGCAGTTCTCCTGATGAAGATAGAGGTCATGTCGGTAATCCTCAGCGCATGTGGATGGAACATCAATTGGATCAATGCGTAATCAATGATTTATCTTCAATCATTGTGCTTCATCATCATGTTATTCCAATACCAGATACCGGACGTGAACGTAATGTTTTGTCTGATGCGGGTGATCTTCTAAAGACTTTAACTACTCATGAGGTTGATTTAATCTTATGTGGACATAAGCACGTTCCAAATGTTTGGAGAATTAATGACACTATCGTTGTTAATGCAGGTTCAATTTCTTCAAATAAATTGAGAGGTAAAATTGGCAATTCTTATAATGTTTATATTATTGATGATGACACAATTGAGATATTTTTAAATAATGTTGGTGGAGAAAAATTCCTATTCGGTAAATATCAAAGAAAACATTAAATATTTGATGGGTTAATATAATAAATGATTTAAGAAATAAGATTGGTGGTATTATGAAAGTCGTTGTAGATGCTTCTAATGTTGCACATCATGTAAAAAATGAAAACTCACAGCCTCAAATGGTAAATATTTTAGCTGCAGTTAAGGCATTAGAGGAAAGTGAAGATGAATTTGTTATTATAGCTGATGCATCACTTCGTCACGAAATAGATGATAAGGATGCATTTTTAAAACTGTTGGAAAGTGATAATGTAGAAGAAGTTCCTGCAGGCAATGATGCTGATCATTTTATTTTAGAAATTGCTTATGGCGAAAAAGCAAAAATCTTATCAAATGATAAATTCAGAGATTATGCTGCTGAATTTAAAAATATTAATTCATTCAGGATTCCTTTTGTTATAAAAGATAATAGATTGACTTTTGGAAGGCCAAAGAAACCAAAACATGATAAAAATATCTTGCAAAAGATTTCTGATGAAATTATCAAACAGTTAAACTTCAAAAAATGGGAAGTTTATACTGGTAAAGAAGGATTAGAAATTTCTCCTTTAAATATTGCTAAACAGGCTATTATCCGTATTGATGATGATAACAATATCAATTCAAAAGTTGAAAACATTTTCTCAAAAATACCTATGTTCAATAAGATTGTGGATATGGTGGATGATGTTGAAATAGCTGCTCCTTACGTTATTTTTGTACTTGTTCATCCAAAAGACTATAAATTGGCTGTTAAGAATGCGGGTAATATTTCAGTTACTGTGGCTGACAGATTAGGTCTTGAGAAAAAACCGTTGATTGCAGTACGTAATGATTTGTTCACTAAACCAGGTACTTTTGAATTAAATATCATGTTGGCTGATGAGGTAACTGAAAATGCACCATATAATGTTTTAGTTCGTGTAAGTGCTCATGATGAGGTATTTATCAAGAAAAACTCAAGGAATATTGCCAGTACCATTGCAGGTAGACTTGGATCATGGAAGTTTCCTTTTGTTTCCGTTAAACCAGATATGTTATTACAACGTCCTGGTGATTTCGAAGTTGAATTAGAAAAAGGAGGAAAATTAGATGGTTAATAGCTTATCTAAGGCTATAATTAAGCTAACTACAGGTCTCACACCCATTAGTGTAGGGACTAAATTCTTTCCTACTGATTCAATGCAAAATGAATATGTGGAATTATTTAATTACACTCAAACTATATTATTTGAATTGCAAAAAGCAGAAATAAGTTCTAATAGTATTGAATCTAATCTTATAAGGTTTTATGAAATTAAACCTGCAGAAAATAAAATTGAAGAATATGCTTTAGTAAGTAATATTGTGATGGGTAGTGACCGTTATTTTTATGTTGAACTTCCAAATCCATCTAATTTAATTAATATATTTGTTAAGATTATTGAAAATGAAAAAGGAGAAATTGTCGAAAAAAGCTCTACTGAACTGGTTGCAAAGATGCTTAGTAAAAACGATGCAATAAGAGTAGCTATTGAATTAATTGGAATTGGTCTTGAAAGGGGAATTGAAGTAATGTCTGCTGTGGGAATGACTGGTGCAGCTTCCATAGAAAGATCAATTAATTATAGGCAAAATTTGGGAAATTTCCCAGGTGTTGCTTTTACAAAACTCGGTGGGGAATATGCTCTGGTATTTGACGGTCCATTTAAGTTAGCTCAATCAAAACCGAGTGAGTTTCAAAATTATCTGTTTGTTGATTTAATAGATTCGACGGGTTATACCAGCAAACATGGCAAACCCCAATTGGTTGATTTAATGACAAATATTAAATATTTCATTGAAACTGAGTGTGGTGGAGAACTGGAAGGATATAGGGAAGGCGGTGACGATTTTATCGCACGTTTTCCATCAAAAGATTTAGCTATTCGTGCAGGTCTTGATGCCGCATGGTTTGCACTTGACAATGATGCAAAAATTAGGGCTGGTGTTGGAAGAAGTCGAAGGGAGGCTGGTGAGAGAGCCCAGATGGTAGATAGTTTAAATTCAACATCTCCATTATCATTGGTGGTTTTTGAACTTGCTAATGGATTATATGCATATAATGTACCTTCAGAGTTTACAAGAACTTTAATTAATCTGTTTGAAAATGAAAAACAAAAATTAATAGGTGTTTTTGCTTTCGTATTTATAATCACATATTTGTTGTGTGTAATTGGTTTGGGTGCATTCAGTTTCGTAACAATTATAATTGCATTATTATATGCATTTTTCGCTTAAATTTAAAAAATAAAAAGGGAATAACTGTGAATAGAAGAAATGAAGGAATATTAGCTTTAATAATGATAATAGCATTGATTGCATTTGTTATCGGGGCTGCTATAGGGATTACATTTAGTTTTGGTGAGCATGATAAAAATGCAACTGCTGAAAACAACAATACAACACACTTTGAAAATGTAACTGTTCAGATGACTTCAAATCTTAATAATAAAAATAATTCAGTGGAATATGATTATGTAGCAGATACTGTTGATTATAATGCAAATTATTCAATGAATGTAGGATATGATTAAACGTATTAGTTTTCTTGGTGATAAAATGGATTTTATTCAGGAATTGGATGGTGGTTTTTCCATCATGGAAAATATTAAAGTGTCTGGAGCACGTGAAGGTAAATATGGTGTTACTATAATTTTAGCACCAAACAGTACTGCTTCAGCAGTTTTTACAAAAAATAAAGTTGTTTCAGCATCTGTATCTTATACAAAAAAGGTTGTTAAGAAAGGTGTTGTCTCAGCTGTCGTTGTAAATAGTGGTAATGCAAATTGTTTTACCGGTCAACAAGGATTTGAAGACTGTGAAAAATTAGTTAATTTGGTTTCAAAAGATTTAAAAATTCCTGCTGAAGAAATTGCAATCTGTTCAACAGGAGTTATAGGCCGTGAAATGCCTATGGATATAATATCTAAAGTTGCTTATGAATCCATTTCTAAATTGGGTAATAGTGCAGAAAATTCCCTAGCGGCTGCAAAAGCAATAATGACTACAGATACTTTTCCAAAAGAAGAAGCTATTGAAGTTACATTAACTTCAGGAGAGGTTGTCAAAATTGCAGGTATTACTAAAGGCAGCGGAATGATTGCTCCAAATATGGCTACCATGTTGGCATTTATCGTCACTGATGCTGAAATTTCTCAAAAAGCTATTAAAAAAGCAATAAAAAAAGCTGCTGATTTAAGCTTTAACATGATTGTTGTTGATGGTGATGAAAGTACAAATGATACCTGTTTGTTGATGGCTAATGGTGCATCAGGGGTTAATGTTGAAAATGATGGAGAAATTGATTCAAATTTCCAAGAAGGTTTAAATCATATTTGTATTAATTTAGCTAAAAAAATGGCTCGTGATGGTGAAGGTGCTTCTAAATTTATAGAAGCAAATGTTCGAGGTGCCGAATCATTTGAAGATGCAAAACTTGCTGCCAAAGCTATTGTAACCTCTCCGTTATTTAAATCAGCTGTTTTTGGTGGAGATCCAAATTGGGGCAGAATTGTTTCAGCTATCGGTTATTCAGGATGTGAACTAAATCCGGATATTGTAACCATTGCTATAGCCGATGATGAAGATGAAGTGGATCTTGTTCGTAAAGGTCAGATTCTTGCTTTTGAAAATACTCCATATTTAGAGCGTGCTGAAAAAATAATGCAATCTAAAAGTATTACTGTTAATATCAACATGTTTTTGGGTGACGGTGAGGCTACTGCATGGGGCTGTGATTTAACTTATGATTATGTAAAAATCAATGCAGAATACACTACATAAGAAAACATATAAATACTTTAAAAACATATATTTTTATATTAACATAATTCTGATGTTTTAATTAAAAATTTTAAGGAGGGTAATATATGGCAAAAGTTAAAGGTACTAACAGAAGAACTAGACAAAAAAGAAGTTATACCAAACCTGGTAGTAAAAGAGGAAGAGGAGTTAAACAAACTTGGAAAAAATAAGTCCTCTCAACACTACTTTTTTTAACCATTAACCAAAACATATTTTTTCAATTAATTTTCACATGCTTTAATTGATTTTTCTATAATTATTATTTATTGTTTTTTGATTAACTGTCATTTTAATCCAATGTTTCTTTCATTTTGCGGATTTTGTTTTCATAATTTCTAACTTTTTTCTTTGATATGTATATGTCATTAATGATTAGTTTTCATTTCATCGAAGTGAAAAGTTTTTCACTAATGTTAAATAGTATTTTTAAAAGAATTAATATTAGGTGATAATATGATGATGCCCTCAAATGGACATAGAGCACATGGATTTTCAAGTGAATTTTTCTTAGATTCAAATGAAATAATAGATGAATTGAATTTATGTGGTTCCGAAATAATTATGGATGCAGGATGCGGTGATGGTCATATCGCAATCAAACTTCTGGAAGAATATATTGATTCCGGAATAGTTTATGCAGTTGATATTTATGATGCATCTATTGATGATATGGAAAAATATAAATCACAAAACAATGTAGATAATTTAATTAATATTGAAGCAGATATTACCCAAGGCATTGATGAGATTGATGACGGAACCTTGGACGTAATTTTGATGGTTAATGTTTTCCATGGATTTACCGCTTCAAGAAAAGTTGATGAAGCAATAAGTGAATTTGCCCGTTTAATTAAAAATGATGGTAAAATAGCTATCATGGATTATAAAAAATGGGATGTTCCTAAAGGACCTCCAACACAAGTAAGAAGTTCTCCTGAAGAGCTGGAAGAGCATTTTGCAAGACATGGTCTTAAAAAGACTTACTTGAATGAAGAGATTGGAGAAAATATTCCTGAAGGCAAATCACATTTCTTCATTATTTTTGAAAAGGAGTAATAAAAAATGATTTTTGCAGCTATACTTGCAGGTGGGATAGGATCAAGAATGGGTGGCACGGATACGCCTAAACAATTTTTAACTTTAGGCGATAAGCCAGTAATCATCCATACGGTTGATAAATTTGTCATTAATTCCAAATTCGATAAAATTCTTGTTTTATCACCAGAAAGCTTTGTTAATCACACAAAAAATTTGATTAATGAATATTTTGGTGAAAATGATGATATTATTGTTTTAAAAGGTGGAGATACAAGAAACGATACATTAATTAATTCCATTGAATATATTAAAGAGAATTTTGAAATTGATGATGATTCAATAATCGTTACTCATGATTCTGTACGTCCATTTGTAACTCATCGCATAATTGAGGATAATATTGAAGCTGCAAAAGAATTTGGAGCATGTGATACGGTTGTTCCGGCAACAGATACAATTGTTGAAAGTGTTGATTCAAAAATAATTACAGATATTCCTATAAGGGACAATTATTATCAGGGACAGACTCCACAGAGCTTCAAAATAAATAAATTGTCTGAACTAATAAATAGTTTAAGTAATGAAGAGACAAATATATTAACTGATGCATGTAAAATATTTGTTCTTAAAGGTGAAGAGGTACATCTCGTAAATGGTGAAATAACAAATATTAAAATTACATATCCATATGATTTAAAATTAGCTAATACAATTTTAAAGGAAACTGATTATGATTAATATTATTTATAGATTGAAATCACCGAAATTCTTTGAAGAGGCGATTGATGAGGTTGAATTGGACGGTGTTATAGTAAGGCC
>CACYVR010000117.1:3457-7863 GCA_902777885.1 uncultured Methanobrevibacter sp. | reverse complement strand
CTTAATTGAAAAGCATCCTGTCTTAAAAGGACGTATTTCGGATGGCCTGGATATGCCCCTTTTAATCTGTGATGGATATCCTTTGGTTGAGGTCTGCAATACTGATGATTTCCCTAGTCTTATTAAGCCTTTTGATTTGGAAAGGTATCTGGCTCGTTTCTTCATTATTGACAATGGAAAATCCAAGCGAATTGTCTATGATATTCATCATGTGATTAATGATGCTATTGGTTGCATTATAATTAACAATGATTTCATTGATGCTTTTGATGGCAATTTAAACAAAAATGTTGATTTGGGATTCCTTTATGCCAGCCGTGATTCTTTTGAATCCAAATTCAAGGAGACTTATGATTCTTCACATGAGTTTTATGCCAAACTGCTGGCAGACATTGGCGAAGTCAATTCAATACAAAAGGATTCAAACGGCTCTCGAGGTATAGTTTCTCTTCCAATTCGTGGAATTCTAAATGATGTTGAAGAGTTCACTCAAAACAATAATATCACTGTCGGTACTTTTCTCAATGCAGTATTCGCATATACTTATTCCCGTTTTATAGGAAGTTCCAAGGTTTACTATAACTTTGTGGAGCATGGTCGTCATGAAAAGTATATTCAAGATTCTCTGGGAATGTTTGCCTGCACAACTCCTATCCTGGTGGACTGCAAAAACGATGACGTTAAAACATATATGGATTACTTTTCCGATTTGGTCTTAAATTCAATGCTTAGCAATGACTATCCATTTAGACTGCTTGAAAAGGAATTTGATTTGAATAATACTGTACTTTTTGAGTATAATTTTGATTTGAATGATGTGTCTGATATTGGAAATGATATAATTATAAAGGATAACTTTAAGGATTCATTTTCCGAATTCTTCTGTGTAATCAATGATTTGGATGATGGCTATGTTATTCACGTAATTCATGCAGACATGTTTTCAAGAGATACTGCTGTCAGTTTTGTCAGGCTTTATGCTCAAATTTTAACCCAAATGCTGGATAATGAGAATTTGGATGATGTCATAGATTATTCTCCGTAATGAACTCTTTTTTCAGGATTTTCGTTTGTAAATCAGAATGATGCCACAGCTAAGCAGGAACTGCAAACAATAGGAAAAAATTAGTCAATCCATTTACAGGAAAAGATTAGATGAATAATGTTGATTATCATTTTCACTTTCATCTTTATTCATAATTGAATCTTTATTAATTTTTGTATTTAAGAATGTATGGCTATTCAGAGTTCAAATCTTCAAGATGCATTTTTTCAATCAATTTTTTTCTATTAATGATTAGAACTAATGCAGTGATTGTAATTATAATTACAAATGTTATGAAGAATGTCATCAGTCCGTTAATTGGCAGGTTAAAAATAAAATCCGCTTCTTCTTGTGGAAAATGTGATGATATGAATCCGGACAAGAACATTGCAATAGACCGTGTAGCCAGGAAAAATCCGAAAAACAAGGAATTATATTTTTCAGGCGCCAAATTACCAACCAAACTATATCCTGCTATTGAGAAAAGAATTTCTGATACTGCTATGAAAAATTCAAAAACAACAATCCAAATCACGCTGATTTTATCCACAGAACCAATATCTATATAATATCCGATTACGGTTAGTATCGTATAACAAAGCAATATAATCAACAGAGCCAATATGGTCCTTTTCATGAAGTTTAATTCGATTTTCTTTTCTTCCAGCTTATCATTGACTTTGATAAAAATAAAACCTAAAATTAAAATGAACATGGGGTTAAGCATGGAAAACATTTGTACAGGTATTGTATAAAAGCTCAAATCCCTTTGGACATATGTGTCTATAAAAAAGATAAGGGATATGCTAGATTGGGAATATGCAATTCTATAAAAGATTATTATCATTAAAAATATGAAAAAGACAGTTAACCTATCCTTCTCATGTTGTGTTAGTGAATCACGAAAAAGCTTTATTCTTTGTTTAAAGTTTAATTTTTCGATTTTGAATGTATTTTCACGTGATATGTTCGCGAAAAAATTACTTCTCTCTTTATTCATGGGATCTTCATTGGGATAGTTATCTTTCATAGGGTTTCCATCATTGTCAACCAGATACTTATTTTTACCTAATCTAAAGCTAATAAGTCCGATAATTAAGATAATTGTGAATATAAAGAAAATCCATTCAAATAAATCATAATTTTCATCTCCCACCACAACAGTTGTTATGATCACTCCAATCAGTATACCTATATTCAAAATGGGATAATAAATGGAAAATCCCTTAACTCTTGATGATTTATTATTGATGGAATTTATTATATGCATAATTGAAAGGGATGAAAAACTCGTTCCCAAAGCAAGAAACATCAATCCTATAAAGTATGTAGTGTTTTGCAAATTAAAGACTATTGTATCTTGAATAGGGTTGATGGGGGCATCTAATGATGCGGAAAAGCATAAGATTACTTGGCTTATTATCATTGAAAGAAATCCGATGGTAAGCGAAGTGGATTTGTTCAGGTATTTGTCTGAAATGTATCCAATTAAGATAGGAAGCAGATATGCAAAGCCATAATAATATCCATAAACATGTGATGTCAATGGAATCGAGAAATCCAAAACATAAAGTAGAAATAAAGTAAAAATTGATGATATCCCATATTCTACAAGGAATGTTGTTGTTGAAATTGAAGAGATGAAATATGTTCCTCTCATGTTTTCACGATTTTTTCCCATGTTGTATATTTATGCGGTGAGTATTATTTAAATTTTTTAAGAAATTATTTTAGCATTCTTTAAAAAATCATATGATTTTTTCATGCTCTAATGATTATTTTTAACATAAATATGGTTAAAAATTCGGTTATATTTTTTTGTTAAATTTTTAATAGTATTTATGTCATTTACTTCTAATATTTTATCAATATTGTGTTTTAATCTATTTTAAACGATTTAAGTTTTGGTGTACTATTTTAAAAAAATATTAAATACTATGAAAAACTTATATTATTATGATATCTTATTTTCTCCTGCCCCGATGGTGTAGTTTGGATAACACATGGGACTGCGGATCCCATTCCCCGGGTTCAAATCCCGGTCGGGGCATTTTTATTTCTGTGATACTATGTTAAATGCTAATACTTATGTTACGAGTCAAAAGGGTATTGGTGGATCTATTAGAAACCAATATGAAGATTTTTATGTTGAAGAAATTCCTGAAATGCTTCCAACTGGCGAAGGCCCTAATGTTTGGATTTGGATTGAAAAACTTGGAAGAACAACTTTGGACGTTGTTTTAGACATTGCTCGTGATTTGCACATTGATAGAAAAAGAATGGGCTTTGCCGGAATGAAAGATAAGAAAGCTCTTACTCGTCAATGGATTTGTATTGCAAATATGGACTCAGAAGAACAATTTAAACAAGTTGAAAACTTGGATATTTATAAAACTGATTTTTTAGAAATTACTAGAGGCCGTAAAAAACTTAGAATGGGCCAACTTAAAGGAAATAAATTCAGAATTCTTATCCGTGATTTGGATGACATTGAAAAAAGTGCAGATGTTGCAAATGAAGTCCTAAAAGAATTGGAAGTCACTGGAGTTCCTAATTATTACGGCTGGCAGCGTTTCGGCAAACCAAGAACCAATACTCATTTGGTTGGTGAAGCTTTAATTCAAAATGATTTGGCTGAAGCGGTTAGAAGATATATTGGGAATCCCTCTGAAGATGAGAGTTTGGAAAATCAGCAGGCAAGACAGGCTTATGATGATGGTGATTTGGAAAAATCCTTGGAATTGATGGGTAAAGGAATGCGTTATGAAAAGATGATGGTTCGCCAACTGATTAAGGACTCTAAAAAAGGGGAATTGGATGATAAAGCATATATGAATGCTATCCATGCACTTCCAAAGCCATTACAAAGGATGTTTGTTCATGCATATCAATCCTATTTATTCAATGATGTTGTAAGCCGTCGTGTTGAAATGGGAATCAATAAATTCATCGAAGGAGACATCATAATAGATAACGGGGAACATATCGTTAGAGATAAAACTTCTGGGCAATATCAGGAATTAATTGATAGTTTTGAAGCTAATCCGACAGTTCCATTATATGGTACTAAAGTTCCTTTTGCCGGCGGCGAAGTGGGTGAAATGGAAAAAAGCGTTTTGAAAAGCTATGGTCTTGAAAAAAGTGATTTTGAAGTTCCTAAAATGCCTCGTTTAGGAAGTCATGGTCTTAGACGATCCCTACGTTTTCAGGTATGGGATGCTTCTGCTAAAGCTTGTGATGATGGTGTTTTAGCAGAATTTTCAATAAATAAAGGCTCTTATGCAACAGCGGTATTGCGTGAAGTAATGAAAAAGGATGTTGTTTAATTAATATTTTTTTAATTGGCCAGAATCTATTTTTT
>CACYVR010000117.1:0-3428 GCA_902777885.1 uncultured Methanobrevibacter sp. | reverse complement strand
AATATTTACATTAGAAAGTAATTATCAAAAATTCAATTTTAAATACTTGTTTCAACATATTATTTCATAATGATTGAATGTAGAAATATTGCAAAAGGAAAAGGAAAAGGGGAATTGATTGTAAGTTCAGAGCCGATTAGTTTTCTGGGAGGAGTTAATCCTGAAAATGGTGTGGTGATAGATCCAAACCATGAATTAAAAGGCCAAACAATTAAAGATAAGGTTTTATTCATTCCTGGGGGTAAAGGATCTACCGTTGGTTCTTATGTAATTTTTCAGATGATGAAAAACAATACTGCTCCAAAGGCCATAATCTGTCTTAATGCGGAACCTATTATAGCTACCGGCGCAATAATGTCTGATATTCCTATGGTTGATTCACCTTCAGACACGACGGATTTGGTCAACGGCGCTTTGGTTGAAGTTGATGGGGATAATGGAATTATTACGATTTTATAAGTGATTTACATGCAAACCCTAATTGAAAATGTGAATATTATCAACCCTAATGATGAGTTTAAACACAGCCAGAACATTTTGATTGAGGGTAAATACATTAAAGAGATTTCTTCATCAAAAATTGACACTAAAGAAAATGTGAATGTTATTGATGGAAATGATAATTATGTCTTGCCGGGATTCATTGATTGTCATGCACATATTCTGGCTAAAGGTTTTCACAAAGAGGAAAACATGGCTAATCCATTAGCTATTCATTTTTATAATGGGGTTCCTCATGGAAAACAGACTATCGATGCGGGAGTTACAACACTTAGGGATTGCGGATCTGCGGATTTGGGCGTTAAATTGGCACAGCAAAGAGGGCTGTTTACAGCCCCAAAATTGGAAATCTGTGTTACTCCTCTGGTAATGACGGGAGGGCATTTCGATTTAATGCTGCCTTCAGGTTTTGATATGGAAATTATGTATCCAGGATTTCCTAAGGGAAGATGCGATGGACCTTCAGAAGTGTTAAAGAAAACCCGTGAAGTTAAAAGGGCGGGTGCAGACTTTATAAAGGTGATGTGCAGTGGCGGTGTTTTAACAGCCAACACCTCACCGGAATTTTCCCAATTCAATATGGGTGAACTTCAAACCATTGTAAATGAAGCAAAAGCCACTAATTCGAAAGTTTCAGCCCATTGCCATAGTCTGGAAGGGATGAACAAATGTATTGATGCGGGATTTTCATCAATAGAGCACGGCACTTTCATAGATTCTAAAACTTCTAATAAAATGGTTGAAAATGACGTTACTTTGGTTCCTACATTGTTGGTGCATCAGTATCTTTATGATAATGGATTTCCGTCATGGGATAATTATGCAGATGAAAAATTGGAGAAATTAAAGGAAATAGTTAAAGTTCACAAAGAAAACATTAAAGTTGCCTATGAACATGGTGTAAATATTGTCATGGGAACGGATAGTGGTGTTATACCTCATGGCCACAATTTAAAGGAGTTAATTAATCTGGTTGATATTGGAATGACACCAAAGCAGGCTATTGCTTCAGGCACTACAAAAGCTGCAGAATTTATTGGGCGTGATGATATAGGATCTATTTTTGAAGGAAAATGCGCCGACATGATTTTTGTAGAAAAAAATCCGTTAATTGATATTGAAATATTGGCTGACTCAAATAATATTGTGGGGGTTATTCAGGATGGCAAGGAAGTTAAAAATCAATGCGGAGTTGTGTAGCGGATGCAAACTCTGCAAATCAGTATGCATTAGGGATAATATTGAAATTGATGAGACTGCTTATGAATTGGAAAATAACTGTTTTGAATGCGGTCACTGCATGGCGGTTTGTCCCGAAGGAGCTGTCACTCTTATCAAATATGAAAATCAGGAAGGCATGATTGAAGAGTATAATGCCCGTAAAATTCCTGTCAATTATGAAGATTTATTGCAATTTCTAAAGCAAAGACGTTCTATTCGCTGGTTTAAAAATAAAAAAATAGATAAGGAAACCTTTGAAAAGCTTTTTATGGGTGCTTATTATTCTCCTTCCGCACAGAACATGCAGGATGTGGAATTTGTAGTTCTGGATGAAAAACTGGATGAGTTCATGGACTTGGTATATGATATAATCAGGGTTCAAGAAGACGAATTTTTCAGAATTAAGGAGTTTGGTGATTACTTAAAGGATAAATCCTCTAAAAAATTTCATCCATTACTTTGGGAAGGTTCACAGCTTATTTTAACATTTTCAAAAGATAAAACAAGTGCGGTAATAGCAAATACTCGTTTGGAGTTATTGGCCTATTCCTTGGGATTGGGAGGATTTTATTCTCTGTTTATTTTAAAGGCAGATGAGATTGATCATGATAAATTAATGGAATTTTTCCCTGAAATAGATCAATCCAAGCATATGTACTCTTCTTTTGTAATTGGATATCCTAAAAAGAGATTTAGAAGAACAGTTCCTCACGACAGAATCAATATAAAATTTATGTAAACCTAAATTTTATTAAACATGCTTTATATAATAATTTTATAGGCGTGATTTTATGGCAAAACTTAAAGACATGGATGTGCCGATTGAGGGAATGCATTGTGCTTCATGTGTTTTAAGCGTCAATAAAACATTTGAACGTGAAGATGGTGTTGAGGCTGTTGATGCAGATTTGGCTTCAAATAAACTTCATATTACAGTCAATCCTAAAAAAATGACTTATGATGAAATGGATTCTATAGTCAAAAATCTGGGTTTTGAACTGCATTCGGATGAGGTTACCTTAAGAATTGAGGGAATGCACTGCGCTTCATGCACGATGAATGTGGAAAATTTTTTAATACGTTTGGATGGAATATTTGATGTTAAAGCCGATTTAACCTCAGGAACGGCATTTGTCCGTTATGATAAAACTAAAGTTACCATTGATGATATGGAAGAGGTAATTAAAAATTTGGGTTTTGAACTTCTGGGAATTGATGGTCAAACAGAAATTGATGAAGAGGAAATTTACAGAAAAGATTTAAAGAGTAAAAGAAATCGCATTATCGTAGGTCTCTTTTTTTCAGTCATATTGATGATTTTGATGTATAGCGGATGGGATCCGTTAATGGGACTAACACATCAGTTGCATCAAAGCACGGGAATAGATATTTCTTCAATGGGACTCTTATCATTACTTATAAGTATTTTCCCATTTTTATATGTTTCACTTCCAATTTTAAAAGCTGGAATTAATGGATTGATGCATAAGAACTTGAATATGGATGTAATGTATTCCATGGGTATAATCGTGGCCTATGGGTCAAGTATTTTGGGAACTTTTGGCATTGTTTTAGACCATTCTTTTATGTTTTATGAATCTGCTGTCATGCTTCCTTCATTTTTAATGATTGGAAGATATTTGGAAGCTAAAGCTAAAAAGAAAACCTCCGATTCTATCCGTGAATTAATCGGACTTCAGCCAACT
>CACYVR010000116.1 GCA_902777885.1 uncultured Methanobrevibacter sp. | reverse complement strand
GTATGTAAGAGGAATTCCGGTTACAAAAGCATTCCAGCAAAGTGTTTATTCATTTAAAAACTTCATTGATGCTATTAGAAACTATGGAAAATTCTCCACAGATTATTCACTGTCAACTCAGCTTCCGATGACATCATTTACAGTTTCAATCAATGGATTCTTTGCTCTTTTAATCCCTGCAGGAATATTGCTTGGGGGATCTGTTGTAGATAAGAAATTCCTGGCCGATTTTATATTTTATGTAATTTTCACTCCGATATGTGCGGTAATGATGAATAAGATCATGACAGTGTCACAGGATTGGATGCTTGCAAGTCATGCTCTGGAAGGAATTGAAGCTATTTTAGATGAAGAGCCGTTAGTTGAGACAAAAAACCCTCAAAAACTTAAAAATCATTCAATAGAATTTGGGAGGTAAAACCACAATTGCATCTTTAATTCCAAGATTCTGGGATGTTAATCAGGGTTCGATTAAAGTCGGTGACGTTGATGTAAGAGACATTTCAACAAATGAATTAATGGAAAACATTTCATTCGTTTTCCAGAATACCACTTTATTTAAAGATTCAATCTACAATAACGTGGCTATCGGACGTAAAGGCGCTACAAGAAGTGATGTTTTAAATGCGCTTCATCTGGCTCAATGTGATGATATAATTGACGAGCTGCCAGATGGAATCGATACTGTAATAGGTTCTGAGGGAACATATCTTTCAGGAGGCCAGCAGCAGAGGATAGCTCTTGCAAGAGCAATACTTAAGGATGCTCCAATCATTATTTTGGATGAAGCTACTGCACTGGCTGACCCTGAAAACGAATACATGATTCAAAAGGCAATTACTGAAATTACCAAGGATAAAACGGTCATCATGATTGCCCACAGGCTGTCTACAGTTAAGAATGTGGATAAGATATATGTGGTTGATAATGGAAGAATCGTTGAAGAAGGCAGTCATGATGCTTTAGTTGAAAATAAAGGACTTTATTCAAGAATGTGGGATGAATTTAACAATTCTATTCAATGGAAAGTTAAAAGTGAGGGGATATAATGATATCTGAGTATTTCATAAAAAGATTCGGACTTACAAAAGAGGGTTCTGATAATCTGGTAAAGGGCATTCTCTACACTGCACTTTTAAACATTGCATTAATGTTTCCTGTCGGGTTATATGCGCTCCTTATTAATTACTGGGCGGAACCATTAACCGGAGGAGAAATTGTTGATCCAAACCTTGGAATGTTTATTCTATTGATATTGGTTGTACTGGGTATTATCTTTGCATTAGCATGGAAACAATATCACTTTGTATTCAATACAACATATGCAGAAAGTGAAAACAGAAGAATCAATCTCGGTGAAAATTTAAGAAAATTGCCTTTATCCTTTTTTGAAAACAGGGATTTGGCAGATTTAACCTCAACAATAATGAATGACTGTACGGATTTGGAGCATGTATTTTCACATGCGATTCCTCAGTTGCTGGGTTCCGTCATTTCATTGATTATAGTGTCAGTAGGGATGCTTACATTTGACTGGAGACTGGCTATTGCACTTTTATGGCCTGTTCCAGTTGCATTTATAATATTATATGTATCAAGAATTCTTATTAACAGGGGCGGAAAAATCGTAATGATTGATCTGCTTAACTGTGGAGATGCAATGCAGGAATGCATAGAATCAATTAGGGATTTAAAGTCATATGGTTATGAAAATGAATACTATGGAAAGATAAGTAACTTTACTTCTAAAGTTGAAAAATCCAGAATTAAAGCCGAACTTATGGCGGCTGCAGGAGTAATTGTAGGTAAAGTTGTTTTAAACCTGGGAATAGTTTCTGTTATTCTTTTAGGTTCATATTTAATCATGAATGCTCAGGTATCCCTTTTCACATTTTTGATATTTCTGATAGCTTCTGCTATAATCTATGGTCCGGTTGAAAACGGATTGATGTTTTTAAGTGAAATCTTCATGATGGATATAAAAATTGACAGAAGCAAAGAAATTGAAAGTCTTGTAATCGAAGGCGGTTTAAGGGATTATTCACTTGATGGTTATGATATTGAATTTAAGGATGTCAATTTCAACTATGATGATTTAAAAGATGTTTTAACTGATATTTCATTTACTGCAAAGCAGGGTGAAGTTACAGCACTTGTCGGACCGTCAGGGGGCGGTAAAAGTACCGTTTCAAAGCTGGCTGCAAGATTCTGGGATCCGGTTTCTGGTGAAGTTTCA
Source organism: uncultured Methanobrevibacter sp. (assembly GCA_902777885.1). Taxonomy (GTDB): domain Archaea; phylum Methanobacteriota; class Methanobacteria; order Methanobacteriales; family Methanobacteriaceae; genus Methanocatella. The sequence continues at coordinate 2,582 of CACYVR010000116.1, read as the reverse complement.
CTTGGAGGACAAAATTTGGCCGAGCTGGACTCTGAAAAGCTATTGGAAAACTTCTCAATCGTTTTTCAGGATGTAATTCTATTCAATAATTCAATTTTAGAAAATATACGTGTTGGCCGAAAGGATGCAACTGACGATGAGGTGCTTCAGGCAGCCAAACTTGCCGAATGTGATGAATTTGTCCAAAAACTCCCTGAAGGATATGATACAGTCATCGGTGAAAATGGTGAGCTCTTATCTGGTGGTCAAAGACAAAGAATTTCTATTGCAAGAGCACTTCTAAAAGATGCTAATGTTATTCTTTTGGATGAAGCCACATCATTTTTGGATGTTGAAAACGAGTCAAAAATCCAAAAGGCCCTATCTGCCTTAATTAAAAATAAAACAGTAATCATTATCGCTCACAGAATGCGTACAATAGCTAATGCAGATAATATTATCGTGTTGGATGACGGCAAGATTGCTGAGAAAGGTTCACCTGATGAACTAATTGCAAATGATGGTTTGTTTAAAAAAATGGTGGATCTGCAAAATTTAAGTGGAGAATGGAAAATTTAAACATTCTCTGCATTATTCTCATTAATTAATTATAAAAACTAGGAGGTAAATTATAATGAGTGAAAGATTAAATGTAAAAGATTTAATAACTGTAGGAATATTTTCAGTTATTATTATTGTATTGATATTTGTTTTCGGAATGTTGGGTTATATTCCAATACTGATGCTTGGTCTGCCAGTTCTGGCGGCATTGATTTGTGGAGTTCCATACATGCTCTTCTTGACAAGAGTCTCCAAATTCGGAATGGTAACATTGATGGGTTTTATTTTAGGTTGTGTAATGTTTTTAAGCGGACATACATGGGTGCCTATAGTGACATTCACAGTTTGTGCATTTATTGCAGATTTAATTTTAAAAATGGGTAATTATTCTTCAGTTAAAAACTCAATTGTTAGTCATGGAGTATTTATATTAGGAATAATGGGCAATATGTTGCCATTTTTCATTTTAAGAGATGCTTACATGGCTGCTATGCAGTCATCTATGGGAAATGACTATGTTAATGTTATTGCACCATTCCTTCAGACTAATGTTTTAATAGTCATGATTGTTTTAACGTTCATCTGTGGTTTAATAAGTGCATATATTGGAAAAATTGTTTTGAAGAAACATTTTCAAAAAGCAGGTATTGCATAAGGTGAAAATATGGGGTTAGAACTAAATTTCAGCATTGATGCTAGAACCAAAATCATTATTTTGGCGATTTTGAGTTTCATGGTTTTCAATGATGTGCCTTTTTATGTGAGTGGGATTTTAGTTTTAATTCCATTCCTCTTTTTATTTTTATCAGATTATAAAAAGATTGCTTTAATTTATATTTTAATATATGTAATAGCGAAATTCCTACAAATTTCTATACTTCCAACGGCTACTGGCATTCTATCTGTGCTGTTGATAGCATTCAGTTATACTGCTACAAGAATGTTGCCGATTCTTGTGATGGGATATTATACAATATCAACCACAAAGGTAAGTGAATTTATTGCGTCAATGGAAAAAAGTAATGTTCCAAAAGATATTTTAATTCCAATCTCTGTTATTTTCAGATATATTCCATCACTTTATGAAGAAATCAGGTCCATAACTGATGCTATGAAAATGAGGGGATTTGGATTAACATTCAAATCCCTAAAATCCCCTCTTAAATTAATTGAATTTTACATGGTTCCAATTTTAATCAGTGCAGTTAAAACTGCAGATGAACTTTCAGCAGCATCCCTTACACGTGGATTAAGCAATCCTCAAAAAAGAACTCATTTGATTTCAGTAGGTTTTAATAAATTTGATTATCTGTTTATTTTAATTGCAGTTGTTGGTTTGGGAATTTATGTCTATTATTCTTTAGGTGGTGTTTTACTTGCTTAAGATAGATAATGTCTCATTTTCATATGATGAAAAGACTAATCTGGATAATATCAATCTCAATTTTTCTAAAGGGGAAGTCATTTTATTGTGTGGTGAGTCAGGCTGCGGAAAAACAACCTTAACCCGTTTTTTAAATGGCCTAATACCAAACTTTTTTGACGGAAAAAGAAGCGGTGAGGTATATCTGCATGATAATAAAATTAGCAGGATGCCAATATATGAAATTTCAAGCCATATTGGATCTGTTTTTCAAAACCCAAAGACCCAATTTTTCAATGTGGATACAACAAGCGAAATTGTATTTGGCTGTGAAAATTTAGCATTTGAAAAAGAAGAAATTAAAAAACGTCTTGATTTGGTAGTGGATGATTTTAAATTGAATCATTTGCTTGATAAAAGTATTTTCAAGTTATCCGGTGGAGAAAAGCAAAAAATTGCCTGCGCATCTGTATCGGCAGTTAGTCCTGAAATAATTGTTTTGGATGAACCTTCATCAAACCTGGATTCCCAATCAAGCTGGGAATTTGAAAGCATAATTAAAAAGTGGAAATCGCAGAAAAAAACAGTAATCATTGCTGAACATAAATTATTCTTTTTAAGTGATGTTGTAGACAGAGTAATATTTTTAAAGGATGGAAAAATCAGTGAAGAGTGGAGC
>CACYVR010000115.1 GCA_902777885.1 uncultured Methanobrevibacter sp. | reverse complement strand
AGTTTGGTTTATTAAGCTATTAATGGTTTTTGAAATCCATAAATCTGAATTATATGCTGCAATAACAACAGAAAATTTGAATTCATTCATTTAAAAGCCAACCAATTTTATAAAATAATCTTATTTTCTTCTTCTTTCGAATTCTTCAAATATTTCATCAATTTCAATGCCCTTATAAACGAGCAGTAGTAATGTATGAAAAATCAAATCTACGGATTCGTAAACAAGATTTTCATCATTTTTACTTGCAATCAGTACTTCCCCTGCTTCTTCAGCTATTTTTTCAAGTATCTTGTCTTCCGCTCTTTTATCGCTGTCCTGCATTATATTTGAAGTGTAGGAGTCAATCGGATTATCCCTTCTGTTTTCAAGAACTTCCCAAACTTCCCTTATTATTTTTTCATTCGCCATGGGATTCACTGTCCTGAATGCTTTCTGTAATGGCTATTAAGGGATGTTTGTCATCATCAATAATCATAATGTCTTCAAATTTCTTAATGCCTGCTTTATCTGCAGTTTTTTCCATACCTAACCTGATGTCCTGGCCCAAGTCAACCACATATGAATCAACGGTTTCATAACCCATTTTTTTGGAAGCCACTGCTCTGTGATGTCCGTCAACTAGAATCCATCTGTCTCCAGTTTTAACAACAATCGCCGGTTCTGCCAAACCTTTTTTCAATTCATAGCTTCTTCCTTCAAGCTCATCGGCATAAACCCTGTCTTGTGTAGGTCTTAATTTATCTGTTGGAACTTTCATTCTTTTTAACGTGGTCTTGATACCATATAACTGTTCCATTGTGTTTTTAAAGTATTCCACTTTGTTTGGAGTTGATCTTTCAATGTGGGAACGAACCATATCTGTATTTGTGATAATGCCGACTAATGCACCTTTTTCATCAACAACAGGCATACGGGATATTCCTCTTCTAAACATTACCCGTGAAGCATCATTAATGGATAAATTTTCGTTAGCGACAACCAATTTAGTACTCATAATGCTTCTTACCTGACCTTCTCTTTCTTTAGCTACAATATCAAAAGCGGTAACCATTCCTACAAGTTTATTATTTTCAACAACGGGATAACTGTTGTGGTGACTTTCTTTCATTAAATTAACAACATCTTCTATTGGAGTATCTGGAGAAACGTTAATAACGTTTTTGGTCATGTAATCCTTTACAAATGATTTTTTTTCAGTCATCTTAATACTCCTATTCAATATTCTCTTTTAATAATTTGACTGTTTCTCCAGGGTCTGCTTTTCCGCGAGTTAATCTCATGACCTGACCAACAAGGAAATTGAGTGAAGCCTTTTGTCCGTCATGATAATCCTGAACCGCTTTTGGATTTTCATCAATAGCCTGTTTTACAGCAGCCAACACTTCATCATCTTTAACAACACCAAGTAAACCCATTTCTTCTGCGATTTCTTTAGGTGATTTCTCATTGTTTGGCATCTGTTCAATAATTCTTTGGCCTGCTTTGGTTGTAATCTCCTTATTTAAAAGCATGTTGAATAATTCAACCAGACTTTCAACGCCTATTTCGCTTTCCGCATAATCCAGTTTGTTATAGGACAGGACTCTTTTGAGTTCATCCCTCATCCATTTGGCGGCAAATATAGGATCGATTTCTTTTACAACTTCTTCATAAGCTATTGCCAAATCAAGTTCGGAAGTAAGTACCTTTGCAGATTCCTCATCAATGCCGTAATCTTTAACAAACCTTTCCACCTTGTGGTGAGGAGCTTCAGGCATAATGTCAGAAACTTTTTGAATCAATTCGTCCGGAATTTCCATTGGAGGCAAGTCAGGATCAGGTATGAATCTATAATCATCAGCATCTTCTTTCAATCTCATTCTTGTAGTAATCATTTGGCTTTCAATATAAGCACGTGTTTCCTGAGGGATTTCAACCCCTCTTTTTATGAGATTTTTCTGCCTTACAATTTCAAACTTCAATGCCCTGTATGCACCTTTGATGGAGTTGACGTTTTTCATTTCCACCCTGTTTCCTCCATTGAGTGAAACGTTAACGTCTGCTTTCATAGAGTTTTCTCCACGTGCAGCGCCACTGTATTGCAATACACGAATAATCTCTTTTAAAAAGTTCCTTGCTTCTTCAGGAGATGTGATGTCAGGTTCTGTAACAATCTCCACTAAAGGAATTCCTGAACGGTTGAAGTTAACAATACCCCTATCAGGCTTGAACAGAAGTTCTCTGATATCCTGAAGATAAATCCGGATAATCATAATGCTTTCTCATGAAATAAGTAAATCCTTGGTCTATTTTACAGTTCAACATCAGTGAAATCATCAATGCATTTTCAATTGCATGCTGATTTGTTGGGTGTGGTTTAGCACCCGGCTGATTTAAACATATAGGGCAAATATTTTGGTTAATTGGTGCCTCATTAAAGTTTGTTGGGCAATCACAGAATAATTTTGATTCAGTTTCTAATTGTACGTAGTCCACACATCATACTAAAATCGTCGCTAATAATAATTCCTCCATTTGGAAATTTTTTTGTAAAAATTTAGATTATTATAATATTTATTATATGGAGTTTATAAAGATTATTAAAAATTCGATTTTTCAGTATTTAAAATTTTTATCTAAATTTTTTATTCGAATTGTTTTTTATAAGAATTGTATTTATCTTCATTAATATATGCTTTTAATTCAAGATTTTCTTCGGTATTTTTCAAATCATTGTAGGATAATAATTCTAGACATTTACTGATGTCAATTCGTTTTAATAACTTTTTTGAAAAAGGTCTTTTGGAATCAAGAATTGCAGTATGATTAAGGAATTTTTTAACTAATTCACTATTTAATATCAACATTGTAATGTATGCTGTATCATAATCATCAAAAGATAAGAAATAACAAGAATCATCAAGCATAAATGTTTTATCTCCAGTTACTAATGAAAAAATTGGATTTTTACAAAAACCTGCTATTGCTACTTTATATTTCTTAAATGAATAATCGCCAATGCCAAAAATACTAAATTCTGGAGTATTTGTATAAGATGAACTTTTTCTTTTATCGAAATATTCTTTGTTATCTTTCAAATATTTCCATGTTTTAGGAGCTTCTGTTTTAATATAATTAGTATCTTGTTTTATTTTCTTTTGGGTAATTAATACATATTTTGATGTTTCATCAACAATGGGCTTTTTAAGTTGGCCACTTTTCAATAATGGGTATATTAATGTTTTTTCAATATTAACGGGCTCATAATTTTTATTTATTAATTGATTATTTTCTAATGTAAACTCCATTATTTTAGCACAATCATGTTTAACTCCGTGCCTCCATTCTAATTCACATTTTCCATCTATTGGTGGAATATCATCAATGTTGGAATAAAATTTATCTTCAACAAAACCAAATTCATATAATCGTTTTGAAGGATTTGATATTTCAGAAACTTTGCAAGTTTTGTCTGTTAATGTTTTTCCTCCAAATTGGATAATGAATAGGCAGGTATCCTCTTTTATTTTATAAATTTTAGGAGAATTAATATTTATTTGTTTTATAAAGCTATATTCTATTTTGTTTCTTACTAATTTAATAAAAACATTCCTTGAAATTTTTGTTTTACATAAAAATGCAAGAGTTGTTTTTGTATTTTTAAATTCATCAATTATATTTGGTAAAATATATTCCGAAATATCTATATTTTCATTGTTGGTTAAAACTTTTAAATCAGTTTTATTTTTTGCATTTATTTTTGATAATTTGTTTTTCGTAAAATAAGGTGGATTTCCAATTATTAAAAAAGAATTCTTTTTATCGAAATGATTAAATTTAAATGTTAGTATGTTTTCATTAATTAGTTTGATGTTTGGAATTGTGGAATCTATCTTGTTTAATTTTTCTTTATCAATATCTATTCCATATATTTGTGATTTGGGAAAAGTTTTTGATGCACTTTTTATAAAATTTCCTATTCCACAAGTAGGTTCAATAATAATGTTTGGGTTAATTTCCAATTCATTTTTTAAATAGTTACATATTTCGTCTGTAAAAAATAATGGGGTTTGATATTCATCATCTTCTTTGCCGTTGTATTCTTCATAAGTGTAAACACCCTGGATTTCATCTTCTAAATTAATGGCATTAATATATCTTAATCTCCATTGAAATGCATTGGATATTGTCAAATATCCTTGTTTAGGTGGATTTTTCATAATTCTTTGTGCAAGAATTTTTAATGCTTCTTCATCTCCAGGAATATCATTATCTTTTAAAATTTCAATAATATCTGCTTCTTTTGCACCTAATTCAATCATTTTTCGCAATATTTTTGTTAAATTATAGTCTCCACTTCTTTCAGATTCAAGAAACATACAATGCTTAAAATCTAGATAACAGTTATTATTAATATCTGTTTTCTCATAAATGAATATCAGTAGGTTATATCCCAAACCATATATTTTTTGTTCTATACTTTTAAAAGATGATGAACTCTGCGGTTTTTTAATTGATGTTACTTTTATATCTGTGTTAATATGTCGGTCTGGTAAATCGATTCCCTTTGCACTTGAACCAATCGTAACATCATATTTATTTTTAAGATATTCTTCAAATTTGTGCTCAATATATGTTCCAACAGCTTTACCATCAGTAACTCCAATTAATTCATCGTGGGTGATATTACTTTCTTGTTTGCAAAATTCAATGGCTTCTTTTATTAGTTTATTGATAGTTAATTTCATGGTTAATTCTCCGGTTTTGGTTATGAAGATTTCTTCAAATGTGGTTGGTAACATTATAATTTTTATTTTATGTGCTTTATTTTATTTTCTATATTAAGCACATTTTTATCTTAAAATTTTTATTTCCGTAAATAAATGGTGGATGGTTAATATTTGTTCTTAAGTGATTCTTTAATATATCTTCTAATAAACTTATCCAAATCAGGTGAAACATCACTGGTAGGCTCACCTAATCGGGTTTTATCTGTAAATGTTCCTTTTAATCTTCGTCCGGCCCATTTAACTTCCTCTTCAACTCTTTTTCCGTATTTGGTTCCAAACATCTTGAAGAGGGGGAACTTTGTAATTCCATTGGCTCCGCTTAAAATCAGAATTCCGATATTTGCAAGATTATCGATCCATGTGCCGCATATAATTTCAATTTCGGGAAATTCCAGACGAACCCTGGCCACGACCTGGGCATAATAGAGTGAGGCGGGCTGTGACTTGTCGGCATAAACGGTTTCTTTGTGGGGATTTAAGGAGTAAAATATTACTCTATCAATTTCATGTTCTCTAATATAGTCAATTACATAGTTAACATCAGCTAATGTTTCACCAAGACCCAATATGATTGTAATTGCTTTTTTAAAACCTAAATCGCCGGCAGTATCCAGCATGTTGCTTATGTCATCCAGGCTTTTGCTGGGACATACATCATTGTGTATCTTGGGGTTTGCAACTTCAACTGCACCGGTTATTCCTTTAATTTCACTGCCGTATTCTCCCAGTTCATCGGTAATTCCGGTATTCAGCCAGACGCCATCGCCAGTAATATCTTTAATCGTACTTGCAATTTCCTTTATTTCCTGGGTGGTGAATGACTTATATCCTCCTGACAGAAATTCTATATTCCAGTCAAGGCGTTTGCACATTTCGGCTTCGGCATAGATGTTACTGACATTACGCCTTGCCTTTCTGGGATCTTTTATTTTATCCTTTTGTGTAGACATATAGCAAAAGGCACAGTCTCCTTTATCACACCACCAGGATAAAAAAACAGCCCTTTCCAATGTGATTAAATCTCCGTGATTTTTCAATGTTATCTCATTGGCATCTTTTATCAAATCAAATATATTAGAATCCATATTTTTTCAACCGTTTAATTAAATTTATATATTAGTTTGTCCTAACTAATTAATAGTGTTTTTCTCATGAATTTTATTTTTTTCATGAAATATGTGAAAAAAACATAATGTTTATATACTAGTAAAAACATAATGAGAATTACTGTTTAAAGTCTTTTGATTTTTAAACATGGGTTTTATTTGGTTAAGATGGTGGGTTATAATACATGCCATCGTAGCTCAGTAGGTAGAGCGTTCGGCTGTTAACCGATTGGTCACAGGTTCGAGCCCTGTCGATGGCGCTTTTAAGGGCCCATAGCTTAGCCAGGTAGAGCGTCCGGCTCATAACCGGAAGGCCATGGGTTCAAACCCCATTGGGCCCATGTTAATAAACTTATAAAATTCGATTTGCTCCGGTGGTGTAGTCCGGCCAATCATTTCGGCCTTTCGAGCCGAAGACTCGGGTTCAAATCCCGGCCGGAGCACTTTAAAAAACTTGTTAAGATTTTTAATGGTTTCTGTATCACTTTCGTTTTTAAGCGGGGGTGCCCGAGAGGCCAAAGGGGACAGGCTTAGGACCTGTTGACGCAGGTCTACCAGGGTTCAAATCCCTGCTCCCGCATCTAACAATTTTTTTACTTTTATTTATCTTAAGCCGGGGTAGGGTAGGTGGTCATCCTCCGGGACTGTGGATCCCGGGACTCGGGTTCAAATCTCGGCCCCGGCCCCATTTATAAACTTATTTTTTTGGTGTTATTTTGGCTAAGAAAGGTTCTGCTGAAGAAAGGGATTTGGTGCATAAACTTTGGGATAGGAATTTTGCAGCTATGAGAGCACCCGCTTCTGGTGGAGCGACTAAAAGACCGTTACCTGATGTGCTCTTTTAGAATTTTCTAAAATATTTGGAGCCAAATCATACATTGGTGTTAAATTCAAATATACCAAATGGCTATTTTTAGAGCCTGAAAATGCTGAAAGAACAAGAACTGGCAATTATAAAGTTGAAAAGGACTTTGCATTAGAAAAAGGCTTGGAAATAGATGAAATTTCAGGCATTGATAAGCAGATGAAATTTTAATATGAATCTTTACTTGCTGCTTTGTAAGTTTGAAAGCAATTCTTTTTAGAAACTTGAATTAAATGATTAAACTTTAATAGTAATATCCATAAATTAACATTTATTCATATGGTAAGATGATTATATGTTAAATGATTTTTTCAAGTTTGATGAAAATAACACTAATTTAAAAACTGAAATTTTTGCAGGTCTTACTACTTTTCTTGCAATGGCATATATTTTGGGTGTTAATCCTGTAATATTGGTGATGCCGGAATGCCTCAATCAGGAGTCTTTTTTGCAACGGCATTTGTATCTGCTATTGCATCTATTCTGATGGGACTTTTTTCCAAATATCCTCTGGCAATTGCACCGGGAATGGGATACAATGCATTATTTTCATATACGATTGTGATAGGTATGGGAAAATCTTGGGAAGTTGGACTGGCAGCAGTATTTGTTTCTAGTTTGGTCTTTTTATTTGCTGTAGGTAAATTCAAAAAAACAAATTGGGCAATGTTGTTACTTGCCATTGTCTTTATTATTTACTTGTTGTTTGTTTTATGGGGGGGTCAAAATTAATAAAAATATTTTGCTATCGCAAAAAGCAATGCTGATGATTTTGTTTACAAGATGTTGATTAATCATTTTAAAAATTGATTAAAA
>CACYVR010000114.1 GCA_902777885.1 uncultured Methanobrevibacter sp. | reverse complement strand
GCATAAAAATTACTTTTGACATATACTGTATATGTTCCACCTTCTTTTGTTTGTTGCGTGTAAATACATCTTGTCAAGTGTCTTACAAAGATATTTTCATCTATTTCCTGTATTTTTTCAATATCGTCATAGGTTTTTATTTTGTCAATGCTTGAGGCTGTTAAATAACTGTTAAATATTCCGTAATTACCATTTTGGCTAATGGTATTACCTCTAATTCTTAAATATTCCATTGGTGAATCAACATATATTCCGGTTCCTTGTGTTGCTCTTGATTGGGCTTTATTGTCCCTATTGTCTGAGATATTATTGCTTGTAACATTACTGTTTACACAGGATCCGTAGTATATTCCTTTCCAGTTGTTTAAATATATTGTATTATTGGTGATTGAAGAATTTTCAACATTTTCTCCAAAATAAATTCCTGCTTCATTATTTTGATTTATTATGGAGTTTGATATGCTGATATCATTACTGTCCCTTATATAAATTCCTTTATTTGATTTCTTAATACTATTCTGATTGATATTAATGTCTGACCCGTTGACAACATATATTCCCTGTCCATCGCTGACTTCCGTAATCTTACAGTTTGTTATTTCAATGTTTTTTGCGCCGTTAATGTATATTGCATATGGATCTACACTTCCTCTTTTTGCAGCATCATTTGAAAAGGTAAATCCGGATAATACTGATCCTGATGCATTTTCATTGAAGTAAAATATTCCAATTCCATCAGAACCTCTGATATTTGATGGACAAGTACTCATTTTTGTCCCGACATTACTTTTTATCGTTAATTGTTTATCTACTATGAAATGGCAATGTTCGTAATTGGTACCGGTGATTTCAATGGTATCTCCGGCACTTGCATTATTGATTGCAGTTTGGATTGTCGGTTCATTCATTTGGTTAGTGGATGAACCGTCTACAATAATTGTATTTCCTAATCCGGTAATGTTTTCATCTGCCATTACCGCTGAGGAAAATGTTAATAGTATAGTAATACTTAAAAAGATAAATAATATTTTTTTATAATTCATGATTTTTAATCCTCCTAGTTATCTGAAATTATAACTATTGATATGTATTATAGTTCATATTATTAAAAATATTCTATCATCTTATAAATTGCTTCAATGGACTTTAACAAAAAAATAATTAAATTTAAAGTTTTTAAAGATTAATATTGATTATAATTTATATTAAATAATATAAAGAATAAGTATTTAGTAATTTTTTATTATATGCTATGAATTAAGTTTATATTCAAAAAAATAAAAAAAGTGAGAAGTAAAACTTCTCGTCTTAAGCAGTTACAGTAACTGTGTTAGATGTGCTGAAATCATTATAAGTTGAAGTTATAATGTATATGCCTGCTTGTAAGTTAATATTTAATTTTGCTACACCATTGCTGTCGGTAGTACGTTGATACATTACCCCATTGATGTTGAATGTTATACTTTGACCAGCATAAGGTTTACCTTGACTGTCAACTAAGGTTGCTTCAAATGCACCAGCTTCACCGTATTTTTTAGTTAAATCTTTACCGGTTAAAATAGGTAAAACTGTTACGGTATTAGAAATTTTACAACCTTTGTATTCGGATGTAATGATATAGGTATCATCAACTAAGTTAATGTTTAGTTTAGCTATGCCTGATGCATTGGTTGTTCTGTTGTAGAATATTCCATTGATGTTGAATGTTACTATTTCACCTGCTTTAACAGGATTACCTTCATCATCTAAAACTAAAACAGTGAATTGTGATGCGTTTTTGTAATATTTGGTTAAATCACTAGCAATGAGTCTTGGCAGAACAGTAATAGTATTTTCTTTTTCTTCACCGGTAACCGGGTTAGTCATACTGATAGTATATTCGCCAGGTTCTAAGTTAATACCCATGACTGCAGTACCATTAGCGTTAGTAGTTCTTTTGTAAGTACTATCCTTAAGTTTAAATTCAACTTGAGTATTAGCTAAAGCGGTACCGTTAGCATCAATAAAGGTAGCTTCGAAATTAGCTGGAGATTTTTCGATTTTTTCTAAATCTTCACTGATAATAGTTTCTAAAGGTTCTTCAATAGTAATGTTCTCAGTTAAAGAATAAGCAGCATAATTTTCATCACCTGTGTATGTAGCAGTAACAGTATAGTTACCTGGAGCTAATTCAGGCATGAGAAGTGATGCTTTACCGTTTTGAACAGGACTATAGTAGCCAACACCATCAACGTCAACTAATAAGTATCCGTTAGCTGTGACCGGTCCGGTTAAATCAACGAATTCTTCGCTAATTTCAATAGTTGTAGCTTCTGGCTTAATTACATAATTGTCTTCAATATAAATACGTTTTTCTTCAGATACAAAATTGTTGGATGTGAAAGTGTATGTGTTGTTATCAGTAAAGGAAAATACTGTAGTGCCTTTTTCATATTGATTATCTGTTACAGTGAAATCTCCTTTAGGAGTAATCATACCACCTTGACTTTCAGCAGCTACTGCTACTGTATTTTCGCCCATGAATTTGTTGTTGTAAATGTGTATAGTTTCAATGTTACTTGGAGCGCCGTGAGCGGTGTTACCTTCTTGTACGTAAATTGCAGTTTCATTTTCTGGAGTATAGAAATAATTATCGTATATATCAGAGGTTCCCGCTGCTTTAATAATTCCCATAGCAAATGCTTTTGAACCTGTAAAAACGTTTCTTGTGGCTGTAATGTTGGTAACTCCACCGCCGTAGAAAACACCATACCATACATTATTCATTTCATTATCATACATTTCCACGTTAGAAGCACCGGATGCGATGGATACAGCATCAAGGAAGTCTCCTGTAAATACATTATTGGTTATTGTAATTCCTGATCCTCCCATGAGGTTAATTGCTTTTGAACCGGTTTCCTGTTTTCCCCAATCTTTTTTAACGGTACTTGCATTTGTAGCACCTTCATCAGCGAAGAAAATGTTATTATTGATTGTTACATTACCGGAAGGTCTTCTTATATAAATTCCAGAATTACCATTTCTAAATGTACAGTTTTCTATAATATAATCACTTCCACCTTCGAAATCTAATGCACGACCATTCCAGAGGACTGGTTGGTAAACTTCAAAGTTAAGGTTGTATACTTGTGATCCAGCAACACTTTCTTCATCAGCTTGGAAAATGAATCCTTGATATCCTTTAACAGTTGCATTGTTACCTTGTAATATAAGGGTGTGTGCAATTTCAATAGGATCGCTGTTATTGCCGAAATCATAAGTTGCATTTTCTGCAAAATTAAGTGTATCTCCTGCAGAAGTATTTGCAATAATTGTTTCAATGTCTGATACTGTTGCATTAGCAGGTACGTCATAACTTGCAGCTAATACGTCATCAGCATCATTAGTTGCTTCAACAACTGCAACATCATCGATAGGGGCTGCTACAACTTCATCGGTTGCAACATCTTCTGCTGATACTGCAGAAATAGAAACAATAGCAATAAAAACTATTAATAATGCTAAAATTTTATTATTAAGTTTCATATTTTTTTCTCTCCATAAATTATTAAAATGAACTAATAAAACTAATGCGGTATATTTCCCCATGCCATTAATTGATTATTAGCAATATTAGTTTTGATGTAAACACTATATAAATATTATTGCATTTCGATAATTTCTTTATTAATATAATTTAATTTTTATTTTATAATTTATATATAATTTAATAATTTAATAATTTTTATATTTTTTATTTATTAATTTTATTTTATTTAATCGAATTTTATAATTTTTATATCGATTATTATATGCTTGTTTTTTTAAAAAAACATGGTCGAATTATTTATATAGTTACATCAATAAATCTTATTTCATAATTAATTAATTTAAAGGGGGTGAAAATCTGAATGGTAAAATACTTTTAATTTCAATTTTGATAATTTTCATTTCAATTAATGTTGTCAGTGCCGAAGATAATGCGACAGATGTATCAAATGTTGTATTAAATACTTCAAATGCGAATTTGCTTGGAGATAATTTAGAATATAATGCTTCACTTAAATCAGTTAATAATGCTCCTTTAAATAATCAGCCAATAATTTTTTCGGTAAATGGAGTTAATTACACTAAATTTACTAATTTAGATGGTTTTGCATTTCTCGACATTAATCTTGAAGATGGAATATATCCAATTTCAACAATATATGCGGATTCAAATAATCACAAAATAATCAACAATAATACGATATATGTTTCACATGTTGCGGGAACATTAATTAAGGATAATCTGTCCGGAAGAGATATTCAAAAAATTATTGATGATGCAAATCCTGGTGATACGATGATTTTTGCAGGCAGCACATATAACGATGTAGCTATTAATGTAGAAAAATCATTAAACATTATCAGTATTGTAAAATCAGTTTTTAATGGAAATTCAAAAT
>CACYVR010000113.1 GCA_902777885.1 uncultured Methanobrevibacter sp. | reverse complement strand
GAAATAATGATTTCAGTATTGTTTTCTTTTGCATATTCCTGAGCGGTTTTTATAATATTTTCATTCGGTTCATATCCTTTAGGACAAGCTACAGACATGTCCATACCTAAAAGAGGGGCAACTAATAAAAGGGAATTACATACATTGTTTCCATCTCCAACGAAACATATTTTTTTATTTTCAAATGAACCGAAATGTTCTTTGATAGTCAGCATATCAGCCAATGCCTGGCAGGGATGCTCAAGATTTGTCAATCCGCTTATAACCGGTACGTCAGAATATTCGGCAAGTTCAACAACATCATCATGTTCGATGGCCCTAATCATTATTCCATCAACAAAACGGCTCAATACGCATGCAGTATCGGAAATTGATTCTCCTCTTCCAAGTTGCATGTCATTAGATGATAAAAAAATCGGTCTTCCTCCTAATTGATACATTCCAACATCGAATGAAACTCTAGTTCTTGTAGATGACTTTTGGAAAACCATTGCTAAAGTTTTGCCTTCAAGCGGTTTATCTTCTTTTTTACCTGCTTTGATATCACAGGCCAAATCAATAATTTTTGAAACATCCTCTTTAATATCGCTAATAGATAATAAACTATCCATTATAATCCCCTCTAATAAAATAAAATATTTGTTATTAATATATATTAAATGTTATGTTTTCATTTTGTATCTTATATCTCTTATTGTAGAAATAATAGGAACCAATAAGAATAAATAAATGAATTTACCCGAGATATTATAATCCAGCAGATTGACAAGAACCGTCAGCCCCATCAGTATGTAAAATGTATTGTAAATATATCTTTTCTCAGTATCTGAAAGTTTCTTTTCAAGAAATCCTTTACGATTTGCATACCAGAACATCAGCATGAAAAATGCCAATACAATAAATATATTAAAACCAAATAGTACTTCAGCCAAGAAAAAACGTGAATATGCACCAATGATTGATGTGGAAAAAGGAATAAATGAAATTGCGGCTAAAAAGAAAATGTTTATCCACAGAAAAGGAAAATTAAGTGTTTTAACTTTAATGAATTCATGGTGATAAATCCAAAAGGAAGCAATGAGAATAAAACTGATTAAAGTGATGCCGATTGTTGGAATCGTAGATTGGATAAAAGCATTGAAATCTCCTGCAGTCAATAATTCCATTTCAGGTAAAGCCATTCCAAAAATAAGCAGTGTCATGACCATGCCAAAAATACCGTCAGTAAGACCCATCAATCTTCCCGGATCAATGTCTACATCCTGGGAAAATGCCTTTTTAAAGCGCTGATAAAAACTTAAACTCTTGTTAATTTTATTAAATTTCTTTAAATCTTTATCAATATCGCCCTTTGAAGAAAGTTTACCCTTTTTTTCTAAATAATCATGGTATTTTTTCATTTTTTTAAGAGAATGCTCATCAGCATTACTTTTAATATCTTCAATTTGTGAGTCGATTTGATTTTTCAAATTCAATAACTCTTCATATTTTTCCATGTCATTCTTGGCCATTTGAACACCAAAATAATTCCGCAATAGTTAATATTATATTTTTTATATTAACATTTAAAACTATTGAAATATATAATTATAAACTAGTAGGCGATTAAATGAAAAGTGATAATATTAAAAAAGGAATTCAAAGAGCTCCTCATAGGTCTTTATTAAGGGCATGCGGATTGGATGATGATGATTTTGAAAAGCCATTCATCGGAATAGCTAACAGTTTTACAGATATCGTTCCAGGACACATTCACCTTAGAGACCTTGTTGAGTTTGTAAAAGAGGGCATTATAGCCGCTGGCGGGGTCCCATTCGAATTTGATACAATGGCCATTTGTGATGGAATCAGTATGAATCATGAAGGAATGAAATATTCCCTTCCTTCAAGAGAAATCATAGCTGCTACAGTTGAAAGCATGACAAAAGGACATGCTTTTGACGGATTGGTATTGATTCCAAGCTGTGATAAAGTTGTTCCCGGCATGATTATGGGAGCCTGCCGTGTAAATGTGCCAAGTATTGTTGTTACAGGAGGACCAATGGCTGCAGGTAATTATAAAGGTAAAAATGCTGATTTAATTACTGTTTTTGAAGCTGTCGGTGAATATTCCGCAGGAAAAATCCCAGAAGAAGAGGTTTATGAAATGGAAAAATGTGCCTGTCCGGGAGCAGGAAGCTGTTCCGGATTATTCACGGCCAATACAATGGCATGCATTAGTGAAACATTTGGTTTATCTCTTCCTTTATGTGCTACAACTCATGCAAACACAGAAGAAAATAACAAAATAGCATATGAATCAGGAAAACAAATTATCGAGCTTGTCAAAAAAGACATTAAGCCATCTGACATTTTAACACAGGAATCATTCAACAATGCAATTACGATAGATATGGCTTTAGGCGGCTCATCAAATACTGCACTGCACATTCCGGCCATTGCAAGTGAAGTTGATGGCGTGGATGTGGATTTGGAATTATTTGATAAAATCAGCCGTGAAATTCCACACATTACATTAATTTCACCGGCAGGTGAAGATACGATGATGGACCTGCATCTAGCAGGAGGAATTCCTGCGGTTTTAAAGACATTGGGCGATAAAATCGATAAAACACCGCTGACTGTAACCGGGAAAACATTGGGCGAAACCCTTGAAAATGTGGAAAATAAAAATACCGACGTTATTCACACGTTAGATAATCCATATCATGAAGATGGTGGAATAGCTATCTTAAAAGGAAACATTGCCCCTAACGGCAGTGTTGTTAAAAAAGGAGCTGTTGCAGAAGATTTAATGCATCTCAAAGGACCTGCAAAAGTATATCATTCAGAAGAGGAAGTGACTAAAGCAATTTTTAATCATGAAATTGAAGAAAAGGATATTCTTGTCATTATCTATGAGGGTCCCAAAGGCGGCCCGGGAATGAGGGAAATGTTAAATGCAACATCAGCATTAGCGGGAATGGGCATTAAAGATGTTGGCCTTATTACCGATGGAAGATTTTCCGGAGGAACACGTGGACCATGCATAGGACACGTTTCACCTGAGGCAATGGCATCAGGCCCTATTGCGGCAGTTCAAAACGGAGACATTATTGAAATTGACATAAAAAACAGATCCATTAATGTAGAACTAACTGATGAAGAAATAGCCACCAGATTAAAAAATATAAAACATCCTGAAAGCGATGTTGATGGATGGTTAAGCATTTATCAGAAATTGGTTCAATCTGCAGATAGCGGTGCTATTTTAAGGTAGTGTTATGATGGAAGTATTAAAATACTCTGAAATCGATTTAAAAGAAACCATAAAAAGATCAGAACAGGACGTTAATAATGTTTTAGATACCGTATCTGAAATTTTAAATAATGTAAAAGACAATGGTGATGATGCTGTAAAATCATATACTGAAAAATTCGACGGCGTTTTAGTAGAAAATCTGAAAGTTACCAAAGATGAAATCAAACAGGCCTACGATACTTTGGATGATTCATTATTGACTGCATTAAAACAGGCCGCTTCAAATATAGAAAAATTTCACAAAAAACAAATCCCTGAAGAATGGGAAATGGAAGTTAACCCAGGAATTACTGCCGGTCAAATCGTAAGAGCAATTAACTCTGCAGGATGTTATATTCCCGGCGGAAGGGCAGCTTATCCATCTTCAATACTGATGACCGTTATTCCGGCCAAAATTGCCGGTGTTGAAAAGGTAATATGCGTTACTCCGCCTCAAAAGGATGGAAAAATACTGGATGCAATACTGGTAGCAGCAGATATTGCCGGTGCAGATGAGATTTATAAAGTAGGCGGGGCACAGGCCATTGGAGCTTTAGCCTACGGAACCGAATCAATTCCAAAAGTTGAAAAGATAGTCGGACCGGGCAATATTTTCGTGACTGCGGCCAAAAAACTGGTTTATGGACAGGTCGATATTGAGTTTCCGGCAGGCCCTTCAGAAGTACTGATACTGGCTGATGAAAGTGCAGACCCTGAATTTTTAGCAACTGACATATTAGCTCAAGCAGAACATGACCCTAACGCATCCTGTTTTTTAGTAACGGACAGCAAAGATTTGGCTGAAAAAACTGATGAGTTTGTAAAAGAGCTAACCAAAATAGCTCCTAGACGTGAAATTATTGAAGAGTCATTGTCAAAAAGTGGAAAAATTATTATCACTGCCACTTTTGAGGAAGCAATTTATGTTACAAATGAATATGCTCCCGAACATGGATCCGGAACAAATCACGTATTGCCAACCGGAGGAGGGGCTAAAATGTATTCCGGCCTTTCAACTGAAGCATTTATTAAAAAGCCTACGGTTCAAAGAATTACAAAAGAAGGACTGGCTGAACTGTCAAAGACTTCAGTTCCGATAGCTGAATATGAAGGATTCTTTGCTCATTCAGATTCATTTAAAAGAAGATTAGATAGATAACATCTATCTTTATTAATTTTTTATCGCTACAAGAGATGAAGTGCACAAGTAGAGTAAAGATTACTTACAAAATGTTTATTTATATGTGCAATTATTTTTAGGAATTTAAGTTGTTAGAGGAAATTTTTTCCGAACACTTCCATTATTTTTAAAAAGGCATATGGTTCGGATATAATCCATTAATAAATAACTTATTATATCTAGTTAAATCATAAATATCATTATGAACCCAATACATTTCTTCACATTAGGATATTTTTCAGAATACTTTAAGCAATACTAAATTATCAAAAAATAAAAAAATAACCATAAACATTATTATTCCAATTTTGGCATTCATATGCTGTTTAAATATATGGTCAAATGCAGCCATATTAACTTTATACTTATTTTTATCATCCATAATTGCAGATGCAATAGGAATAATATGGAAATATTTGCTTAAAGGAAAATATTTAAATTTCATCCCAAAGTACCATAAAAAAGGTCTTTTAGCTTTGATTATATTTGCAATTATAATAATTAGTGGTGTTTACGGAATGAACCATACTGAATTAACCGAATATAATTTAACTACAGATAAAATAAATAATGAATCTTATTCTATCGTTTGGATTAGTGATATCCATTATGGAACTGTTCAAAATCCACAATTAGTTAAAGAAAGCATTTCAAAAATAAATGACTTAAAACCAGACATGGTTGTTTTGGGTGGAGATATAGTCGATGAAAGAACATCCAAAGAAGACATGAATGAAATATTTAAAGAACTTGGAAAAATCAATTCAACATATGGCACATACTATATCTTTGGAAATCACGATACGCAACCCTATTCAACAGACTATGAAAATGGAAATAGAACATTCAGTGATGAAGAATTAAATAAAACAATAACTGATAACGGAATAATAATTTTAAATGATGAAAAAACACCAATCAATAATGATATAAGTGATTTATCCAAATATGTTGTTGTTTTAGATCACCAACCTATTGAGTATAAAGAAAATTCAAAGCAAGGTGCGGATTTACAAATTTCAGGCCATACCCATGGAGGACAGGTATTTCCGTTTTCAATTTTTGAAGGGTTAATGGGTAATTTAGTTTATGGTAAATTTCATTTTGGAAATATGGAGCTGATAGTATCATCAGGTTTGACAGGTTGGGGATGGTCAATGAGAAATGAAGCCAAATGTGAATATGTTTTAATCAATATTAATTAAATTAACATTCAAAAATATTAAAAACTAATCACAGCTCACAGCAATATCATAAAAAGAGGCTGACTCATAATTTTTGTGTTTAAACTTTTTTTCTTATTTTTTATCCTTTAATTATATATACTAGGAAGTACAATCTATTATTAGAGTTA
>CACYVR010000112.1 GCA_902777885.1 uncultured Methanobrevibacter sp. | reverse complement strand
GATGTATGTGGATCTAAAGTATATAAAAAAAGAATTAAGGTGAGCAAATGAATATAGGTATTGTTGTTCACGGTCCCAATATCATAGATTCAGGTTATGCATTAAAGTTAATTAATTTGATAAATGAATATGGTGAAGTTTCCGTAAGACTTGGCGGAACAATGGGTCGTACGGCAGTAATTGACAATTCTTTAGAAGACATCATTGACATTTCCCGCAAATTGGTGCCAAGCGATTCGCTTAAAATATTTCACGATGACAATGTGGATGTTATTTTTCTTCTAAATTATGGTAAATCATCAACTACAGGTCAGGTTTTCGGTTATAAGGTTTACAATCACTATAAAAATAAAATAGCTGATAATAACATTCCAATAATTCAAATTGAAAGGCCTGGTGAAGCTGATGGAAGCGTCATTAATTGGGCTTTCAAATGCAATCTGGCAGATGTATTTGCAAAAAAATTGAACTTGAAAACGGTAACTCCATATGAGGTTTATGAAACCCATATTAAAAATGACAATGACACGGGTACTCACAGGATAATCCATGGAGTCAGTCCCGGCGAAAACATAATGGTTAACAGCATTGTCGTTGGAAGGTCAACCTCAGATAAGCTTATTTTAGTCACAAAAGACAATATTCTGGTTGATATAATTGGCGGTGAGATAAAGCCTCATGGCGTTGAGAAATTGGGTAAAATTGACTTGAACTCGGCTATCGTAAAGACAGGCCTTTTAAGAAAGGCCAAAGTAACTCCAAGGGTATTGGATAATGCTAAAAGTGAAAACTTTAAAATAGCATTTCTGGATCATGCCGGTGAGGATGTCTACACCTTCAAGGACTCATCTGCCGTAATAACGATAGGTGATGACACAACACTGATTTCATCTGATATTTTATACCGATTCAACGTTCCGATAATAGGCATTACTGATGGTGATTTGGACAAGGTTGTTGAAAGCGGTTTTAAATCAAAAAATTCAGTAATATTTGAAGTTGAAAGCGGTAATGATGATATTGTCGGCGCAATAATTCATAAGGAACTATTTAAAAATAAGGAATATTCCAATGATTTTGAATCAATTGATGAGGTTGAAGACAAAATTGTTGAAATCATAAATAATAGAAACATTAAATATACAATTAATAAAATTTAAGGAAGTGGGGTTTATTTTAGACTTTGAAAAACTCATGAAGGAAGTGCAAGAATTTGAAGGTGTTTCACGCAAAAGTTCAATAGATAATGTGATAAATCTTTTGGGTGAAGCATATAACGTTTCTGGTGATGTGATCATTGATATAGGTGACGATGCATCAGCTGTTGATATAGGAAACAATCAGGTCATGTTGGTTGCTGCTGACGGTATCTGGGGCCAAATCATGAATGTAAACCCGTACTGGGCAGGGTACTGTTCAGTTTTAGTCAATGTCAATGATATAGCTGCAATGGGAGGAAAACCTTTGGCCATGGTCAATATCATGTCAATCAGCAATGATGAAATCTATGAGGATTTATTGACTGGAATAAAGGACGGATGTTTAAAATTTGGCGTTCCGATGGTTGGAGGACACCTGCATCCGGATGCCGAATGCGACTCTGTAGGGGTGGCCATTGTCGGTATTGCACAAAAGGATAAATTAATCACAAGTTTTGATGCTAAAGTAGGCGATAAAGTCATCGTAGCTATTGATTTGGACGGTAAGCCTCATGAAATGTTCAGCTTAAACTGGGACACTACATATGACAAGGATGCCCAGCTGGTACAGGATCAAATAACTGCAGTCCAATATTTGGCCGAACATGATTATGTTAAGGCAGGAAAGGACATTTCAAATCCGGGAATTTTGGGAACATTGGAAATGCTTTTGGAAACATCCGGCAAAGGCGCTGATGTTAATTTATTGGACATTCCAAAAAATGAGAATATGGATTGGGCGGACTGGCTGAAATCATATCCTGGCTCCGGTTTTGTTTTCACAGCTTCTGAAGATAAATGCGATTTCATTATTGATTATTTGGCCAAATATTCAATCGAAGCTGCCGTTGTTGGTGAAGTAACTGATAAAAAAGTCATGAATGTTACCTATGATGGCCAGACAATAGAATTATTCAATCAAAATAAAAATCCTGTTTTTAAATTATAACTGGATTTTTCACTCTTTTTTTACAAGTTTTTTGTATTTAAATCTTTTTGAGCTCGCTGATAAATATTGCTTTCATTAAATCGTATTAAATAATCTTTTTTGCTATTAATTTAAAGAGCCGTTTAATGTCTATCAAATAATTAAATATTGCTAAATTTTAAAATTTCTAAATTAAATAAGTAAATATTTTAATATTAAAAAACATAGTTATCATATTAAACAATATATTAGGAGATTGTATGTTAATTAAAGTTAATGGCGAAGAGATTGATGTGGCAGAAGGTTCTACAATTCAGGATGTGATTGCACAAACCAATGCCCCATATACTCCTGGTAGTATTATTTGTCTAATTAAAGGTAAAAAAGAACTGGAAAAGAATATTTCTAAATATAAAATCAAAACAACCAAAGGTTCTATCATTATAGAGTTAACTGATAATGATGAGGCAAAGCCTATAATTGATGTATGGAAAAATCAATATGAGGAGTTTGCTGATTTGTCCATCAGATGGTCCACTTCTACGGAAGTTGCTATCGGGCCTGTTGTAACTGATTTGGAACCTACTCACGATGAATTTAAATATTTTGAAGGGGATGTTGTTTTAAGTTTATCCAGTTTCAGTAATGAGTCAACGCACTTAATTCTCCTTAAAGAAAATACCACTAATGTATATAGTGTACCTCCGTACAATAAAGGTATTTTTGCCCGCATTATTGGTGGTAAGAAAACTTTAAATGAATTAACTGATGATGATGTGGTAACGGCTATTGAACCGATTATTGAAAGAAGTACAACAACGGACAGTGCATCCGTTTCTGATTTAAACACTGTTCTTGAAGAGGGTAATGAGTTATACACGTATATTTCCTTTGAAATTGATGAAAATTCACCGGTATGTGTTGAACACTTGTTTTCAATAATTAAGGACAATAGGATTAAAGTTAATTTCGACTCCAATTCTTTTGTAGGATTTTATGAATTAGAGGGTATTGATAAACCTAAGGAAGATACTACTCAGAGAGCTAGAGGAACTATAACTATTAGAAATGAAGGCAGCGGTGTAGGCAGAATGTATGTTTATCGTGAAAACAGAGTTTTAACACCAAATCATACCACTGTTGGAAAAGTCACTGTCGGAATGGAAATAATAGATATTGCGAAAAAAGATGATTTTATTACAGTTAAATCTGAACAGCAAAGATTGCTTCTACTGGGCAAGTCACAATCTGACGCAAGTAAAATCCTTGCCGAAGCGGGAGTCGAACATGTTCGTGAGGGCGTAACAGATGATGATGCAATGATTGTTGAACAATCTCCTAGACATACTATTGATATTTTAAATGAAGGAAAAGTTGTAACAAAAGCAATCGAAGCTAATAAGTTATGTGAAATTGAATTTGTTGATAACGCACCAAGATCAGTTAAGTATTTCAAGTTAATTTCTGGTCTTTTAGAAAACCCTGTGGGTAAGATTAAAATTCACTTTGCAGTACCTGGAATGCATATCACTATTTTTGAAGGTGATAAAAAATTAGCTAAAGGTCTTGTTCCGGAAAACAATCCTGTTGACGTTGTCAATGAATGTGAAATAGGTATTACGAATATGGCTGCAAAAACTGCTGGTTTAATCGGTGTCAGATTTGAACCGAATAGGGAATTTGGACCAACTGCGGAGTCATTCAATGCAACTAATATTGTTGGTAAAATGGTTGCTAATACTGAAGGTTTAGAAGATTTAAAAGAAGGAGTTGTAGTTTATGTCAGAGAATCTATGTCCTAAAGTAAACATGAGTAGTGAAGACTGGGATCCTGAAGTAATTACTCGTATGATTATTCTTGGACCGGGGGCTCGTGTAAGTGAAAGTGAAATTGTTGGGGAATTCCACATGCTGAATCTTCCTTTAACTATTAAAAACACTTGTTATGGGTCAATGATTAGTGGAAAAAAGGAAGATGTTTTAAAGGCAATCGAAGAGATTAGAAAACTCGATCCGCCACATATATTCACTAAAGAAAGGGGCTTTGCTCCAGGTGATCCTAGAAGATGTAGAGGTCATAGATTTGGACCTAGGGAAGGATTCCATCAAATGGAAAAGGAATATACAATTCTTGGCTATGTTGCTGAAGCTTTAGAAAATCCTAAGCGTGTAACAGTTGAAGAGAAAAAACCAGTGAAAGTTGATGATTTTAAAGAAATTATGAATGAATGTTTAGAATATTTATCCTCCAAATTCATTAATCTTGGCAGATTTAATTGAAAGGAAAGGTCATACTCCTTTAGTTCTTCAAAAACAAATTAGACAAAAAATTAAAGACCCGGAGATTGATTCTCCTCCGATGAATATTACAGAAGAGGATCCAATTAAAGGTCTTAAATATGCAGCTATTGAGGTTCCATCCGGTGTTCGTGGTAGGATGGCAATTATTGGTCCGTTAATAGATGAAGCTGAAGCAGCAATTATTGTTGACGGTGCACCATTTGGTTTCGGTTGTATCGGATGTGCAAGAACTAACGAATTATCAATATTTTTGCTCAGAAACAGGGACATTCCTGTTTTGGAAGTAACATATCCTACAAATCAGGATGAAACATATGTTATGGTTAATGAAATTAACGATTTCATTGATTCACTTGAAGAAAAATCAGAGGGGGAATAAAATATGGTAAAAATTGCTTTGGTTTCATGTGGAACTGAATATAGTGGAATTCAAAAGGAAATTGAAAAAGCAGCTAATAAATTTGGTGCAGAAATTATTCTTCCGGAAATTGATTTGGATTACATTGACGAAGCTTATGAGAAATTCGGTTTTTCTGCTCAAAGTTCAAGCTTAAAATTAATGATTGCAAGAGCTATGGCTATTGTTGAAGGCAAATCCAAACCTGATGCAGTATTTATCGCTACTTGTTTTAGATGTGCAGAAGCAGCACTTGTAAGAAATGAAGTAAGACGTTTTATTCAAAACAATACTCGTATTCCAGTAGTTACCTATTCATTTACAGAAAGAACAAAAGCTGATGAGTTGTTTATCCGTATGGAGGCATTGGCCACTACTGTAACTCGTAGAAGCATTCTTGCAAGCTGTATTGATGGAAAACAATCAGGTTATTGGAACCGGCTGGACATCAACCAAAGACATTATAGAATCTGCTAAAACAGCTGCCGCTGAAGCGTTCGGTCAAACAGATTATGATTGGGATGATTTGGATGGTATTGGAACTACAGGTTATGGTAGATTCACGATGGGTCAGGAATTTGGTGCTGAACTTATTCAGGAAGAATTGTCTGTTAATGCAAAAGGTGCAGTATACTTGGCAGACCGTCAAAAAGGTGAAGCTACCGTATTGGATATTGGTGGTATGGATAACAAAGTAATTACCGTAAATAACGGTATTCCGGATAACTTCACTATGGGTGGTATCTGTGCAGGTGCATCTGGAAGATTTTTGGATATGACTTCCAGAAGATTGGATGTTGACATTACAGAACTTGGTCCTTTGGCTGTTCAGGGTGATTGGAGAAGGGCAATGTTGAATTCATACTGTATTGTATTCGGTATTCAAGATCTTGTTACTACTCTTGCAGCAGGTGGATCTAAAGCGGATGTTGCAGCAGCTGCATGTCACTCCGTATCAGAACAAGTTTACGAACAACAACTTCAAGAAATTGATATCCGTGAACCATTGATACAGGTAGGAGGAACAAGTTTAATTTCAGGTCTTGTGGAAGCTGTAAGTGAGACCTTAGGTGGAATTGAAGTTATCGTTCCTGAATATTCACAGCACATTGGTGCTGTAGGTGCAGCTCTTCTTGTATCAGGAATGGGAAACAGGCAGGATGATAAATAAAGAGTGGTTTGATGTTAGTTGAATGCTATGATAAGAAAGGCGCTGAAGTTTATGAAATCATCATTAAACAGATATTTCAAGATTTAGTTTTAGGACCTTCTGTTGATGATTTGAAGGCTTTTGTCAATCCTGATGATCCTGTATTTATATTAGCTATTAAAATGAAAAAAACTTCTACTGTTGTTGAATTTAAAGATGTAGCTAAATTTACTTATGATAAAGCTGATGATGTAACGCATATCTTTGTTGAAGATGAAAATTACTTGCCTAATATTTTAAAAAGGTTGTGGAGAAAGTTTTCCAGAGATGAGATTTACCAGCCAACCAGATATAATATTGATTTGGACGGCAATCAGATGGATTTGGAAACTTTAGTCATTGATGACCCGCATTCCAATCTTCAAAGAAGAATTTATGATGCAATATTTAGGATTTTGCCTGAAGGCTTTAAAATTATTAAGGATATGTCAACAAAGGATATTATTGCTGTTGTAGCTACTGATGAGCTAATTATGGATGCTTGGATTGAAAAAGCAGAGGAATATATTGCTGAGTTAGAAAATGGAATGTAGAAAAGTATATATAACACTTGTTATAAAATTACTATAAATAAAAAGGGAGAAGTGGTTATTATGAATGAACATAAAGGTTCAAGATTTGCACATATAACTAAAGCGCATCCTTGCTTTAATGAAAAAATGCATGATAAAGTTGGTAGAGCTCATGTGCCAGTTGCACCAAAATGTAATATCTTCTGTAACTTCTGTACTAGGGATATTAATAACGAAGAAGACAGACCTGGTGTAACCAGTTGTATAATGAAACCTGATGATGCAATAGCACATATTGATGATGTAACTGCTGATGGTCCAATTTCAGTCGTAGGCGTAGCAGGTCCTGGAGATTCACTTGCTAACGATGAGACATTTGAATTCTTTGAAAAAATGGCTGAAAAACATCCGGATTTAATCAAGTGTATGAGTACAAACGGACTTTTGCTTCCAAAATATGCAGATAGGCTTGCAGAACTTGGAGTAAACTCCGTTACCGTTACTATCAATGCAATTGATCCTGATATTGCAGTAGACATTTATTCATTCATTAAATATGAGGGCAAAGTATACAAAGATTATGAGGCTGTTAAAATCTTAATCAAAAACCAATTGGATGGTGTTGAAAAAGCAGCAGCCAACGGTTTGGTTGTTAAAGTTAATTCAGTATTGATTCCTGGATTGAACGACGAACATATTGTTGAAATTGCTAAGGAAGTTAAAAAGAGAGGTGCTTCTTTAATGAACATTTTGCCGTTAATACCATTGGCTAAAATGAAGCATTATTCACGTCCTGACTGTTCAATGATGGAAAGTGTTCGTGAACAAGTAGAAGAGATAATACCTGTATTCCGGGCATGTACTCAATGTAGGGCAGATGCTTATGGAATTCCAGGTAAAAAAAGCGAAGATCATCATTTAGGAATGACTCCACAAAGTCATTACTAAATCTATTTTTTTTCATATCTAATTTTTTATTCTCATTTTTTTAACTTAACTAATGCTAATTAGTTTTATAAGAAATTTGAATTCATGCAAAAGAAATTTAATGAAAATCAGTTAGAGGTTGAAAAATGAAATACTTAATTATTAATGGGTCTCCAAGAAAGAAAAATACATGGGCTATTGTTAAAAGAATAAAAGATAATTTAAACGGGGATTTTGAAGAAGTAAATTTATCAAAATCAGATATTCCTCTTTGTAATGGTTGTCAGAATTGTTTCATGAAAGGTGAAGAATACTGTCCTCATAAGGATTATATCATGCCAATTGTAGAAAAGTTAAGGGACTGTGATGCAATTATAATTGCGGCACCAGTCTATGCGATGAATGTGTCTGCCCTTTTGAAAAATTTCTTTGACCATACTGCTTATTTTTATCATAGGCCCGAATTTTTCACTAAAAAGGCTATTGTGGTCGTTTCTACAGCGGGTGCAGGACAGAAAAAAGTTGCCAATTATATTGACGAAACATTAAGACATTGGGGTGTAAATAAGGTTTATAAATTACCAATTGCCTGTGGAGGAAAAGACTCACTTGAAACAGATAAAATAGATAAAGTGTCTGAAAAATTCAGGCGTGATGTCGAGTCCGGAAAGATTCACTCTCCTAAATGGTCAGATATCATATTTTTTGATGTTTGGAAAGTAATGGCCTTAAGTGATGATCCCATACCCGCAGATAAGAAATATTGGGATGATACAGGTTTAGTCAATCATGATTTTTCACCTGAAGTTAAATTGGGATTTGTTAAAAAGATATTTTCAAAAATCATGTTTGGTTTTTTAAAAAGAGTCATATAGTTTTTTAATAATAAGTTACATATATTATTATAACAAACTTTTGGTGATTTTATGAGTAAAACTTGTCCTAACTGTGGAGTAAACTCTCCGGATAATGCAAAGTTTTGTATTGAATGTGCTGAGAGTCTGGAAGGGGTGCCTATAAATAAAGAGGAAGAGGTTAAAAAAACTCCCTCCACTTCTGATTCAAATGAAGGGGGGTCAGTTATTCCCTGCATAATAGGTATAATTATCGTCGTTGTTATTGTTATTGTGGCCGCTTCATTCATATTCAATTCAGGTGGTGAAAATGCCCAAAAAAATGTCACAGTAACTTTCGGTGATGTTCAGGTTTCCAGCGCTGCTACTTCTAGTGGAGTAACAAACTATTATTATTCTGTAAGCGGATTTTTTAGCAATTTTCCGGATAATCTGGAGGGGTATACTGTAAAAACCATTTATTGTGATAAGGACGATAAGGAATTGGTTTCAACTACAGAAAAATTATCATACTTTGAACATTCTAAAGATAGTAAATATGCTACAACGATTTCATTATATTCCACACCTAACTATCTGAATGTTGACCACGTCACGGTTCAGATAATCAAGGATGGAGCCGTTTTAAATGAGTATAAATCGAC
>CACYVR010000111.1 GCA_902777885.1 uncultured Methanobrevibacter sp. | reverse complement strand
GTGATGTTATATGACATCTGAAGTCCGGTTAACGGGTCTGTTGCAGTTAGAATGTATTCGCCAGGCTCTAAGTTAATGTTTAGTTTTGCAGTACCGTTTTCATTTGTTGTTCTGTTATAGAAAACACCGTTGATGTTCATGGTAATGTTTTTGCCTGCTATTGACTTACCTGCTCCGTCAATTAATGAAATAAAGAATTGTGAAGCGTTTCTGTAGTATTTGACTAAATTGTCAGCTATTAAAGTAGGCAATACGGTAATTGTGTTTTCAACTCCTGTGCCGTTGAATGTTGTTTGGATTGTGTAGTTGCCTGGTTCCAGGTTAATTGTCATTCTTGCGGTTCCGTTTTCATCACTGGTTCTGTTGTATCTTCCGCCATTGATTTCAAAGGTTACGGTTTCATTAGCTATACCTATGTTTGCTTCAAATTGGGAAGCGTTTTTATAGATTTTAACCAAATCTTCGCTGTAAATTGGTAAATCCACAGTATAGACTTTTAGACTTGCAATATAGCCCAGGTCATAAGCATCTTCCCAGGTTTCTCCGTCTTTAGAAATAAATGAAATGTTTTTAGTATAATGTGCTCTAGTATCTTCCATGAGAATGTATGGTACCCAATTTGATGTTACTTTTGCTTTGAATACGTCCCCTGCTTTGATTGGTATGTAATCATTCAATTTGATTGTGTGGAAACCGAGATAAGGGGATACTCCTGTTTGAGTTAATTTTAACACGTCATTTACAAAGATTTCAACAGTATAATTGATGCCGCTTCCATTGAAGTATGTTCCGACAGCAGCAATTGCATCATTTTCCAATGCTTTAAAGACATTCATATAACTTATAGTTCCATTTCCAGGTTTATTATTGGAAATCCATCCCCAATCGTATTGATAATTTTTATTGTACGGAACAGTATTTTCAATTACAGGTGTAGCAGCATAGTTAGCAATCATTCCAGGAGTGTATATCAGAAGTGACTGGTCATAATATGAAACATACATGCAGCCGTTGTCTCCA
This sequence comes from uncultured Methanobrevibacter sp., assembly GCA_902777885.1. GTDB lineage: Archaea > Methanobacteriota > Methanobacteria > Methanobacteriales > Methanobacteriaceae > Methanocatella. Next base: position 9,352 of record CACYVR010000111.1, on the reverse strand, counting down.
AAGTCAGGACCCCAGCTGTTTTTAATAATCCATGCACCGTCTCCCGGAGGAGTAACCAGGAATTTTTCTTTTGGGAAATTGTCGTCCCATCCAATAATGGCAACTTCATGGTTTGCCTGTTCGGTTGCATTGACATATTGTGCATATGTTTTCGGATTATAGTAAGGGGATTCTTCATCATATGTGGATTGTCCGAAATAGGACACGTCTAGAGAACCATATTTCAAAACAGCTTTTTTAATTTCTGTTCCGTTAGGGATTTCATTATTAGGTATGAATATGAGATCTTGAACATGAATGTTCGGGCCGGCTAAGTTGGTTGTTGTAATTTTTCCAACTTCATCGTAAGTATCTGCATTATATGGGATTGCTCCAAGCCAACTTAAGAGGTAACTTGCAGAAGCAAGATTATATCCTCCTTCAAATACTTCATAAATACCGTAAGGTGAATATTTCATCATGTTTTTCATGTTATTCATTGAAGTAGCATAGTTATTGCCTGTAGCTTTCAATAATGTTGATTCCAATGCACCGGTCATTCCAAATGTCCAGCAGGCATTCATCCATCCCTGGTCTCTGACTGTTGACATCCATCCCCAGTCACGTAAATCAAATTTGGATGGGAGAGTATCAACATCAATAGTATTGTTAATCAGTGTTAATTCAAGGCCTTCTCCAGTCACTACTGACTCATAATGTGTATTGTTGAGTGAAATGTCGTCATTAATTAAAGTATTGTTTTCTAAACTGCATCCCTTATCGAAAAGAGTATAAATTCCATTGGTATTGTTTTCAAATAATGTGTTTTTAATGTTATATGATGTATCGTATGCATAAACCGCATTGCCTTTAGTTGCGATGTTATTTATAAATCTTGAATCAGTTATGTTTAAGGTAGTGATGTCACTGTATATTGCACCGCCATAGGTTGGATAATCGTCAATATCATCAACACCATTTGAATCAAAAATACAATTATTGATTGCGCTGTCTACAAATGAAAGATAAATTGCGCCTCCATTATATGTAGCGTGACTGTTTATGAATTCTGTATTGTTTATCCATAGCTGTCCTCCTAACTGGAGATATGCTCCACCGAATTCGGAATATGTGTCCTTAAATAAGCTGTTAAGTATGGTCACATTGCCTGTAGAACTACTGTATCCGGTGATGTCAACATAAACGGCTCCGGCATTTCTGGAAGAGGTGGTGTTTATAAATTTACAATTTTCAATGTATAGTTCACCGCCTTCCCTAAGACTCATTGCACCTGCACTGATGTTGGCTTTTAGATTATTGAATTTAGAATTTATTATTCTGGCTTTAGAACTTGTAAGATATACTGCAGGTGAATAGCTTGAAATAATATTTTCAAAAGTAGTATTTTCCACATTAATTGATGAACCTATGTGGCCATAAATTTGACCAACTTTAGCAAATTTTTCTGAAGTTAAGTATGAATTGTAAAGATTTAACTTACCGTTCTGAATAAATATTGCGCCTCTTTCACCAGTATTGTCAATGAATTTTGAATTGTTACACGTAAGGGTTACATTTCCATAGAGTGCTATAGCTCCACCGAACTCACTTGCATTATTATTGATGAAAGTAATATTATTTAATGTCAATGATGAAAGTAATATTATTTAATGTCAATGTCCCATTGGCACGTATTGCTGCACCTTTATCTGCATTACTGTTGATTAAAATTAGATTGCTTAATGTTACATTGCTTGCGGTAATGTTGAATATTCTTGATTGTTTATTCCCATCTATTGTAAAACCGTTACCGTTAAGGACAAAATTGTCCCTGCTGATTAAAATTCCCGTATTGTTGTCAGTTGCATTGTTGAAGGTATAGTCATTGGTTAAATCCAAAGCTGTATCTGCATTTTCAATTTTTTCAGTCAAATCACTAAATGAACTTTCCCCAGTCGTATAAATATCATCTTGCGTAATTTCCAAAGTATCTTGACCGCCATCACTTATAATCTCATCGGAAATATCGTCTGCTGCACAGACCACCCCCACCGACATGATTAAAACAAGCATGACAATCATTATTTTCATGATTTTCATAATTATCACACATATAAAATTATGTCTCAAATCAGTATTTAAGTATTTATATTGGATTTAAGTGGTTAATGGTGTGTCCAGTTATTAAAAAAAGAATAAAAAGGATTAAATTAATTAATCCTTGATAGTTATTGTATTTGCGATTCTCATTTCATCATACTCTGAGGTGATGATGTATTGGCCGGCCATTAGATTAATGTTTAACTTGGCAATTCCTTGGGAATCTGTGTATCTTGTGTAAAATACTCCATTGATGTTGAATGTGACTGCGGCGTCTTTCAATGGATTGCCTTGACCATCCAGAACAGTAACATTGAATGTAGAACCGTCTTTATATTTCATCTCCAAATCAGTAGCGTTTAAAGTAGGCAATACAGTAATGTTGTAAGACATCTGAAGACCAGTCAACGGATCAATAGCTGTCAATATGTACTCGCCAGGAGCTAAATTAATGTTTAACTTAGCAGTACCATTCTCATTGGTTGTACGATTATAGAAAACACCGTTAATGTTCATGGTAATGTTTTGACCAGCAACAGGATTTCCTTCACCATCAATTAATGAGATTTTTCAACTGTTGTGCCGTTGAATATTGTTTTGATTGTGTAGTTGCCTGGATTCAAGTTAATGGCCATTTTTGCAGTTCCGTTTTCATCACTGGTTCTATTATATGTTCCGCCATTGATTTCAAAAGTTACGGTTTCATTAGCTGCTCCAATGTTTGCTTCGAATTTGGATTCGTTTTTATAGATTTTAACTAGATTTTGGGTGTAAATAGTTAAAGGTAATGTATAGACTTTTAAAACAGCAATTACTCCTTCATTATAAGAATCTATCCAAGGAGCCCCGTCGATAGAAACGAATGAAATATTATTAGTATAATGTGTTCTCATATATTCAAGTTTCATGAATGGTATATTTTTTGTAGTTATTACTGCTTTGAAGACATCACCTTCTTTGATTGGTACGTATTCGTTTAATTTTATGGTATGGTAACCAATATATGGACTCACTCCATTTTGAGTTAGTTTTAATTCATCGTTTACATAGATTTCAACAGTGTAGTTATCACCGCTTTTCTCGAAAAATGTTCCGACAGCAGCAATTAAATCATTTTCCAATGCTTCAAACACGTTCATATAGCTTACAGTTTCTGCACCATGTAAAAAACTGCCGTCCCATGGTATAACGTATTGGTAGTTTTTATTGTACGGGAGTGTATTTTCAAGAATTACTGCAGTAGCATGTCCATTCAATTCGCCGGGACCACATTGTACGAATGATTTGTCATAATATGAAACATATAAATATCCATTGTCTCCCCAATTGGTATCCCAACTGTTTTTCACAATCCATGCACCATCACCAGGAGGGGGAGTTAAGAACTTTTCTTTTGGAAAATTGTCATCCCATCCTACAACTGAAACAGCATGATTTTGCTTTGTAGGCACATCAACATATTGTGCATATGTTTCAGTATTATAATACAGGCTCACTTCATCATATTGAGATTGTCCATAATAATTGACATTTATAGAACCATATTTCATGATTGCTTCTTTAAGTTTTGTACCATTAGGTATTTCATCATTAGCTATAAATATCACATCTTGAACATGAATGTCTTGAGTGGTTGTGATTACTGGTGAAATTTTCCCCATTTCATCATATGAATCCAGATTTTGTGTAAACGCTCCGAGCCAACTCAACAAGTAACTTGCTGCAACAGTGTTCATTGCACCTTCCTCCAACTCTAAATCACCATAAATTGAGTATTTTATCATAGTGTCTTGCATGTTATTTTCAGAAAGGTCAATTCTAAGGCCTGTAGCTTTTAATAATGCAGATTCTAATGCTCCAATCATTCCGAATGTCCAGCAGGATCCCATCCAACCTTGATATCTGACTGGTGAAACCCAACCCCAGTCACGTGAATCAAACTTGGATGGAAGAGTGCTGACATTAATAGTATTATTAAGTAATGTTAATTGCATACCTTCTCCAACAATTATTGTTGCATAAAATGTATTATTGGTTGATATGTTGTTGTCATTAATGAAAATATTTGTTTCATCTATATTGGTTTGTTTATCGAAAACTGAGTAAATAGGATTTATATTGTTTTCAAATGTTGAATTGCTGATGGAATATGATGAATCGTATGCATAGATGGCTGCACCTGCACTTGCAGTGTTATTGAAGAATTTGGATTCAGAAATGTTATATGTACCGATATCCAATAATAGTGCACCGCCATAAGTTGAATAACCTTCAATATCATCAACACCGTTTGAATCAAAAGTACAGTTATTGATTGTACCGTTTACAGATGAAAGATAAACTGATCCTCCATTGAATGTTGCATGGCCGTTTATGAACTCAGTATTATTCAGGAATAAATCCCCACCTAATTGAAGGAATGCTCCACCAAAATCAGAATATGTGTCCTTAAATATTGAATCGAGTATGGTCACATTACCTCCATTTCCATCTCCAGCAATATCTGCATAAACAGCACCGGCATTTTTAGAGGAAGTAGTGTTTATGAATTCACAATTTTTGATATATACCTCCCCACCCAGTCTAACACCTATGGCACCTGCAGTAATATTCGCTTTCAAATTAATGAATTTGGAATTGATTATTGAAGTTTTAGAACCTCTAACATATAATGAGGGAGAATATGAAGAACTAGTGTTTGCAAAAGTTGAGTTTTCTATGTAAAGTGTGGAGTTTTTAAGAGCAGCAATTAGAGAATATTTATTGAAGATTTTTGAACTCATCTCTGCATTGTAAAAATCAGATTGCTTAATGTTACGTTGTTTGCGGTAATGTTGAATATTCTTGATTGGTTTTTTGCGTCAATTGTGTGGCCATTACCGTTAAGTACAAAATTGTCCCTGCTGATTAAAATTCCCTTGTTGTTGTCAGTTGCATTGTTGAAGGCATAGTCTCCGGTTAAATCCAAAGTCGTACTCGCATTTTCAATTTTTTCAGTCAAATTAGTGAATGAATCTTCACTGTCACTATAAATGTCGTCTTGCGTAATTTCCAATGTATCTTGACCGTCATTACTTATGATTTCGTCGGATATGTCATCTGCTGCACAGACTGCACCCGCCGACAGGATTAAAACAATCATGACAATCATAATCTTTAATATTTTCATAATTATCACTGTTTAAAATTCTATGAAAAATATTATTTAACTTTAATGTGCAAGAATTCTCTGGCTTCTTTAAGCCGGAGAGGTTCAAACAGAATAGAATTTTTAACGTCGCATGGATGATATTTGCAGGAAACATGTTCTAAACAGACAACAAGCAATTAATTGGCTCTTTAAAATCATCACAAGTGATTTCATGAATAAATAACTAAATTCGTTAAGCATATGTATGTGATGAAAACATTAAACGTTATTTGTCATCATTTAAAAACAATGAATGTAAGTGCTTACTTGCATACTGGCCTTATATCATTTTTTATAAGAAATAAAGCATATGTAAGTGCTTACTTGCAAAAATATTTATATATAGTACTCTATAAACAATATAGCAAAGTAGTTGTGTTTAAGGATAGATTTAAATCAAATTCTAAAATTAAACTTCAATGCTTAATGGTGGAGTATGCAAATCAGATGGGGCAAACCCCAATTATTTTGTCCTCTGATGAATCTGCATTCACTATCTTATTTTTTGTGGAGGAACTAAAAAGATGCCTAATCTAAAAAAATCAATGATTTTATTAATAGTGTGTATATGCTTTTTTATGAGTGCATCCAGTGCTTTTGCGGCTGATTTGAATCAGGCAGGTAATAATACCATTTCAGATGCACAGGATTTTGAAACTAATTTGGCAGTTGAAGAAGTAAACGTAGATTCTGATTTAAATTCATATATTGGAGTCAGCGCAATTGATGAAGACCAACTTAACTTGGCAATTGCTGATAATGTGACCGGAAACACTGCGGGTTTATTAAACGGAATGGATTCCCAATCAGTTCCGGCTACCTATAATGACCTGCGCGATGATTTGGAAAATTTAAAAGATGGTGACATCTATGATATCCAAAAGGATTATACCATTGAACGCTGTGATTATGATTTGTCAAAAAATCGTATAATAAACATCAATGCAGATAATGTGGTAATCAACGGTAACGGCCATACAATAGATGCAAATAGGGACAAAGCATATTTTGCAATATTCAACATAACCGGAAACAATGTAAGATTAATCAATCTCAACATTAAAGGTTCCAGGGCATATGATGTGGAATATGTTTCATCAGGTTTAAACAAGTATGGGGATGATTATAACAGTTTAACAAGTCCAATCGAATGGCATGGAGACAACGGATCCATTTCAAACTGTGTATTCAATGACAACACCGGTGATTATGGAGGTGCAATAAACTGGCAGGGAAACAATGGTTTAATTGAAAACTGTATTTTTGACGATAATGCCGCAAGATTCGGTGGTGCACTCTACGTTAGCGGTGCCAATACCAAAATATCTGATTGCCAATTCAAGGATTCATATACAACTTATCATTACGAATCAATTTACTTTGCAAATCCAAAAAATATTGCAAACGTCTTGTACTTGGACAACTGTACTTTTGAAAGCTATAGGATGGGTGCAAAAGATGTTGATTTTGAAAATGGATGTAAAGTAATATTTGGAATTAAAAATGAAAATGATTTCGTTCCAAGTTATTTCTCAGAATTGATTTACTATCTAAACAATTTAAAGGATGGTGAAGTTTTCGATATAGTCCATGATTATTATCTCCATACTTTTGATGGAAATATCGTGATAAATGCAAATAATGTAGTAATTAATGGTAACGGTCATAAAATCTTGGGTGAAGACCCTGCATATTCCGTATTCATAGTCAATGGTAATAATGTCGCAATCAATAACCTAACGTTTGACTTTACTGCTGAAGATTCTGTATGTCCAAGTATTATTGACTGGAGAGGTTGTAATGGTGTTCTTTCAGGATGTGAGATTTCAGGAAATAATGCAGTAAACGGTGGAGCTGTAACATGGAGCGGAAACAACGGTGTTATTAGGGAATGTATCTTCAGCGATAACAGTGCAGATTTTGGTGGAGCCGTAACATGTAACGCAAACAACTGCAGCATTGATAATAATCTTTTTGTAAATGATGTCTCTAAATATGCCGGATCAATTTATATGGCAGGAATGGATAACACAATCAGCAACTGTCTGTTTGTAAATTCCACATCAGCAATCAACGGTGAAGCAATCTTTATTGACCGCAACCGTAAAAACATGACTTTAAACAATATTTTCTTTGATGAAAAAACATCACTTCCATTTATTGACGGGGCTAAGGTTCCTGTTGACATAAATAATATTGTAGATTTTGCTTATTATACTTATATGGCTGATGGAAAGATAGATATTGCTCCATTGATTTACAACTCAATCATGAAAGGCGGTGTAATCTATTATAATGACGACCTCTACTACACCAGCAGCTATTATAATAAAAGCGGTGATTTTGTATTCACAATGGTCAGGGAATTCAGAGAATATGACATAACCTATACAAAAAATTTCCAATTCAAGAATATATTCAACTATACCTTTGATAATGTTTATGAGGCTTTGCGCAATTCAAATTTTTTAAACACGTTTTCACTAGCAAAAACAGTATATGTCCATGATGTACCAGGATATTGGGATGCGATGTCCAACAAATTCACTTCATTAAGTGTATTTGATCCGATATCCGGATTTTTATCAGCTGATAGACAACATTCATATTTAGGAGAAGATTCCCTAAGTTATGCATTGAATGTAGTGTTTACCGAAAGTTGTCTAATATGCTGTCCTTTAACATGGTCTTTTGAAACCTCACCTTTTGATATACTTAATATTAATGGTTGCAATTCAATAATCAGAGGTTCATTTGAGGATAGGAATGAAGATAAATGGGTTGTATTAAAAAAGGGCAGTATATTTGGAGCATCCGATATAACTCTTGAAGGATTCAACACTGTTATTGAAAATATGGGAGGATCCTGCATGTTCATCAATGCACATTTCAACAACAACAGGATGGATTACATAATCGATAGGGATTGGGGTGCAGCCATACTCAATGCAGGATTGGTAACATGCATCAATTGTTCTTTTACAAACAATTATGCGAAAAATGGTGGAGCAATATTCAATCAGGGAGTATTGGCTCTTGCAAACACTACCTTTGCAGGCAACGAGGCATACGGTGAGGGTAATGATATCTGTGTCGGTGAAGGCGGAACTGTTGTAATCGACGATAAAAATATCACCTCAAATACAGGAACAGTTTATTTCGCTAGCAGTTTGAACATGCTTGAAAGTACTTTAATTGGAGTTGGAGCTGCAGCATTAGCCTTCATTGCAGGTGCTGTCACTGGTTTCTTCACAGCAAACCCTGCTATTGGTATTGCTGTCGGTGTTTTAGTAGGTGCAGCTTTAGGTGCAGGAGCTTCTGCAATAATCATTTCCAACACCTATGACGTAAGCCAGAGTAGAGCAAAAGTATTAGTGACTTTGATGACTGGATGTGCACTTGCCGGAGCTTTAGGAGGCGGAGTTGGCGGAATGTTTGGAATTGATTTCTTTGTAGATTTCCTTCCGTTCGATTATGCTATGTATTATGGCTGGGGAGAATTTGCTGCATGGATGTCTCTAAACGGAGTCCTTGGAATGGGAATGGTTGCTGCACTTTATAACTGTGTTTTAATGTAGTTTTGGGGATTAAAATCATCGTTTGGATTAGGAATTTTTCACTAATCGGATGATCGTACCTTCGGTGCATGGGGGTTGCACTGGAGGTCTATTTACTCCCTATCAATTAATTAATGTTATTTTTTTAGAATCGATATTTAAAGTTGGCTTGGTGAATATTGCCGATTTTTTTTCTTTGTATTTGATGTATTATTTTACTTCTTTTTTGTTATTTTTCAATTTCAAGCTTTTTCGTTGGTTTTGATTTTAAAAACAACAGGATTAAATCAAGTAAACGCTGAATTAAAACTAAAAGAATATACACGAAATCAATAGATAAAACAACTAAAAAAATAAAAAAGGATTAAATATATTAATCCTTGATTGTAATTGTATTTGAAATTCTCATTCCATCAAATTCGGAAGTGATGATGTATTCTCCAGCCATCAGGTTAATGTTTAGCTTAGCTATTCCTGAAGAGTTGGTGTATCTTGTGTAGAACACTCCGTTTATGTTGAATGTTAC
>CACYVR010000110.1 GCA_902777885.1 uncultured Methanobrevibacter sp. | reverse complement strand
GTATTCTTGCATAGTTAAGATAAAAAAATCTATACAGTATTATTTTTAATTAATATCATATTTAAATTTATAGAATATTTTCAAGTAATGATTCGGCAGGGTCCATTCCTTGAGCACCAATCAGTAAAATTATATCATTTTCACTGGCCAAATCATAGACATGTGACAAACAATCAATCAAATTATCAAAATGAGTGTAATTCACATTATTTTTATCCAATACATTGAAAAACACTTCTTTTTCTTGCGGAGTAACATAATTCAAGTCATTTACAACATCGTTGCTTGAAGATAAGAACAAATTGGTGTCATCTGTTAAAACTTCAACCAATGCTTCAACATTTAACTGATTGATTTCAACACCACGTGAACCTCTTATGGCACATACAACATATAACTTTTGATTATCCTCCAAAAGCTTAATTGTTTCCCCGATTGTATTTCTAATTCCATCAGGATTATGTGCAAAATCATCGATGATTAATGGTTCATCATTTAATTTTGCAAAACGTCTATTGAGTGCTCTATATGATTTAACAGCATTTTTTATTTCATTCAAATCCACGTTTAAGTTAATGCATGCACCAACGGCAGAAAGAATATTTTGGATGAAATGATTGCTTGTAAAAGGCAAATCCTCTTTTTTTATGATTAACTCACCATTATAAAAGATTCCTTCATCAAAATACAAATCACAAGATTTTTCATCCATAGACCAGTAAAATGGATTTTTAGAATCCAATTTTTTAACCAAATCATCATCAAAATTTAAAACTGTTATTCCATCCCCAATAGCTTTAGGAACAGCAGAAATCTCATCAAATACTTCATCTATTGAATTGACAAGACCAATATGATCCATTGCAATATTGGTGATTACTCCAACTTTAGGACTGAGTGCATTAGACATTAATGAAGCGTGATTCTTCATTAGATTTCCCAACCATCCTTGAACTTCAGACACTTCAATGACCAAATAATCCAACTCGCCATTGGCATTTACTTCATCTGAAATAAGCTTAGAAACCATCGGATCAATTAATGTATTGAATTCAGACTCACTGTCCGTATTTGTAAATGCATTATAACCCGCACTATCTAGAATATGGTATATTAAATGGGATGTGGTTGACTTGCCGTTAGTTCCTGTAATGACAATATTAATGGAATCTGGAGAATAATTGTTAACAGTCCACTTTAAAGCATAAGCATTGGCCAATTCAATCCTGTCAGTTATTATTAATGGAAAATTTAATTCTTCTGCTTTTTCGACTGCTCCATCTTTAGGGTTTTGAGTAATTAAACATGCAATATTTTTGCCTGCAGCAATTTCAATACCTTTTCCATTAACCCAATGCCTTGTTACAATATCCCCCTTTGTCGCATCATTCAATAAAGTAAATCTTCCTGTGAAATCCTGATTTAAATAAAAATCATCATAGCCGACAGTTTTACCATTAATAGAATTAGCCAATTCATCAATTTTCATTTCAAACACCAAAGAAAATTAAAAGAAAAACATTTTAACAACTATGCCTATTGCACATAACAATATGGTGAAAATCCAATAAGTCAATATAATCTTAACTTCTGACATACCATAATGATTCAATGTATGGTGTAAAGGCTCAACAGGCAATTTAATAATGTGAGCTCTGTGAAGCAAACTTATTATAACAGAAAATATAGGCACACCCAATGCAAGAACACCGAAGTATGGTATATCACATATCAATACTGCAGCAGCATAACCAGTACCCAATACAAATGAACCGGTGTCTCCCATAAATATTGAAGCAGGATATTTATTAAATACTAAAAATCCTAAACATAATGCTGCTAAAATCGCAAATGGAGGTACAATATTCATTTGTCCAAAAAGATAACCATAAATACAACAGGCAATTGAAGCAATTCCAACAATTCCTGCTGCAAGGCCATCCATACCATCAATTAAATTGACAGAATTAATAGAACCTAAAATAGCTATAATTACTACAGGAATAGCGAAAATACCTAATTCAAAACCACCCAATGTTGTAACAACACCAGTTAATCCTAAAAATAGACCAATCACGATTTGAGAAATAATCTTTTCAAGTTCTTCAGGTTCTGTTTTAATTGGAACTTCACCTACAACCTTAACTTTTCCTTCATCCAAAAGCTTGTCTATTTGTGATTTGGCCTTAGGAGTAGCTACCCTAACTTCTTCCTGAGGTTGAACATCCAATCTGCCCAATGTTATTACTTCATCAGAAATATTTACAACTACCTTTTGCACTTCCTTAACTTTAAGCCCAATCAAATCATCAACCAAACCAACAATACCTCCGATAAGAATGATGAATGAAAGAACTGAAATATGAGCATGTCGGTAACTGATTGAAATAATCAAAGCAATTGTAAATAAAAATGCTATACCACCCATAGTCGGGGTACCAATCTTATGCCTATGTTCACTAACGATAGGATTATCAGTAATCCTTGCTTTAAGCAATATTCTTCTAATATACCATGTGAAGAATACTGTTGCAACAAATGTAACTAAAAAAAGAACTATTATTTGCTCTAAAATCATTCCAATCACTACAAAATTTTAAACTAATATTAACTTTATAAATTTTAGTATATAATATTTTCATTAAGTTAAATCATCAATTAAATCTTCAAGTTCCTTTTTTGATTTTGCACGTATAGTAATTCTTTGATAACCTTCAGGAGCATGGACAATAAAATCGTTATTATCAAATGATTTTACAGGTTTATTAACTTCAGGGCCATCATAATTGCCTATTGGGATTTCGGTGGAATAATAATATTCAAGATTATCAAATACCTTCTTTAAACTGAAATCGCCGCAAGCCATGTTAATTAATTCACACAATGAGTTGATACCGCATGTAGCAGAAGTCAAATATCTTGTGCCGTTAGGTCTTGTATTAACTTCAATTGCATATAATTGCTTTTTATTGTGAGAATACATGAAATCCATTTCAAATATTCCATCAGAATCTAAATTGCGAGCTATATTATATGCTGTCTGCTGTATGAGATTATTGTCCAAACCATCGATTAAGCAAGGCCCCAATTTAACTTTATTTAATGGATGAGTACCTTCAAGAGTAGTTTCGCCCTTATAGATTGGTGGCAGTGCAACAATTTCACCTCTGAATGCTAAAACCTCTATGGAAATTTCAGAGCCTTCAATAAATTCTTCACATAATGCCTGGCTGAATTTTTCAAAATACTCTTCAACGTCTTCCATACTATGAGCAACTTTAATATCCTTTCCGCCCTGACCTTCACCCTGCTTTAAAACAACAGGAAAATCCAGTGTTAATTCATCAGGACTGTTTAAAATTTGATACTTGGGAGTCGCCACATCAATTTCTGTGTAAAACTCTTTTGTATTGATTTTGTTTGAAGTTAATTCAACAGCACGAACATCAGCAGCAATCACAGGAATGCCATAATCCCTTTCAAGTTCCTCTTTCATCTCAGCTACCTGAATTAATGGAGGGTCAATTCCAATCAACGGAACAACAGCATCAACATTTTGAGTAATGGCAATTTGTTTCGGGCCATCCATACCTCTAGGTACGATAAATACCTGATCAGGCAAATCAAGGTTGATAGCTTTATCATTTGATTCTGTTAAAATGCTTTCTATACCTTTCTTTTTAACATAAAAATCTACATCATCATACAAACGTGAACCTATAAATAAAATCTTCATAATAACTCCCCAAATATTTCAATAATTTCACTTGCACTTCTTTTAACATTTTCCGTTAATTCGCCCTGGAAATCCATTAAATCCTTATCTAAACTGCCCAATGAATCTTGATCAATTAATTCAAGCAATTCCGGTTCGATGCCAATGAACAATATATTATCCTGATTTAAAAACTTTACAAAATATGATAAAGACATCGAATGGGTTGAAATTCCAATATTTACAAAATCATCTTCATTTACTATTTTATAATCTCCAGGATTTAAACCCATCAGACATGCATCAATTAAAATAATGTGGCTAGGATTTTCCTTTCTGATTTTACCTGTGAAATTTTCAGGAACCGTCTGAGCATTAATCAATAAAACATTTTCATTTAAATTTAGTTTATTTAATTCAGATATTATGAACGGACCTACACCATCATCATATTTAAGTTCATTACCTATCCCCAAAATAATCAATTTTTCATAATCCTGTAAAAAATCCTTTAAACCATCATTAAAATTAATAAAATCACCTTTATACTAATTGTGTTTTTATAGTTTCAATACCTTCTCCCATAATATATTTCAATTTTACATTAATTAAAACATTGGTGTCGGTCCGCAAACCACATCATCACTAAGGATGGCAACAGTAGTTATTTTTATTCCGTTAGCAATATTATCTTTATTAACCTCAAACTCGAGAGTTTTTTCGAAATAAGGATTAATTTCTTCTTTAAAATCTATTTTAGAATAATTAATAGGTTTAGATAAAATTTCATAAGACGCATCTTCATCCCAATGGATATACTGCCTTTGCATATAAACAAGTTCTGCAATATTTATAACAGCATTGGGAATGATTTCACCACCTTTTTTAAGGAATCTTCGAACATAATTCAATACCGGAACCTCTTCCTCATCAATCAAAGCGGTGTCCAACATTTCACATACAATCAAATCTGCCTTTTTAGTAAAATCATATTTCAATACATCTTCATTAATAACCGTTATATTATCAAATGCCTTCAGATTAGTTAAAGCACACTTGGATGCTTTTGAATCAATTTCAATAGCTATTATTTCTCTGAATTTTTCATTTAAAAAATAGGACAACAATCCAGATCCGCAACCTAAATCATAAACCAAATCCGTCTTTGAATTATACTGATTAATAGCTTCAAAAAAAGCAGATACTCTATCATTATCCTTTAATAAATCAAAATGATATGAT
>CACYVR010000109.1 GCA_902777885.1 uncultured Methanobrevibacter sp. | reverse complement strand
AGATATGTAGATAGAATCATCAAAGCCATGGAAAAAGTACCGGAATTCGATAGAATTATCGGGTTTGACAAGTCAGCTTTAACATCTGCCGGATAAAAGAATACTTTAAAAAGAAGCATTACGATAAATATTACCCCCGCAATAGCGCAGATTAACTTAAAATTAGGATTATATGGCTGCAGCAGATTTCCCAAGGATAAAATAGCCAAAATCAAACCTGAAATAGGTATCGGCAGTTTCTTTAAAATATTCATCAAGTATATTTTTTAAAAAGCAACTAATTAATATTATCTATTGAATTTTATTTCCGCAGTTGGTGCAGAAAACGTCTCCCTCGTTTATGGGATGGCCGCAGTTGGAACATTTCAATTGCCTTGCGCCTAACTTAAAACCGCAGGAAGTGCAGAATGAATCCCCTTCATTAATAACGCATCCGCAATTAGGACATGTCATTTCCTCATCAAATTTTGTGCCGCATGAAGTGCAGAACACTGCATCGGCCATTTCCTTATGACCGCAATTCTTACATGTTTTCATTGCCGAAGACTCTATTTGAGGAGTATAACTGGAATTCACTTTGTCTGCCAGAACCGGCTTTGAATAGTCAATGCCGTTTTCTATTTCCGCAACCAGTGCCTGCATGGCAGCTATTCTTTTATCATCAGCAGGATGTGTGGAAAAAAAATCAAAGTTGTTGGCATTCTGACTGCTCATCTTTTGCCAGAATGCGGGAACTCCTTCAATGTCATAACCTGCCCAGTGTATTATCAGCATTCCCAGACGGTCAGCCTCCAGTTCCTGGTCCCTGCCCCATGGGTTCATCAGGAAAAACTCCGCCCCAAGGCTTACGGTATTTACGGCGGCTCTTGTGAGACTGCCGATTTCACCGAGACCGATTAAATCAAAGGCAAAGCTTCCAAACCATGACGCTGTAGTTAAGGTGTCTTTTGTATTTTGGGCGCTGATTTTGGTTCTTGAATGATCAAGCAATGCATGAGCCATTTCATGACCTAAAATAAAAGCCAATTCCTCCTCACTTCTTGCAATAGACAAAATGCCTGAAAAAACAACGATTTTTCCCCCAGGCATGCAGAATGCGTTTACGGTATCATCCAAAACCAGGTGAAATTCCCAATCATAATAATCTTCAACATAATCAAGCCTTCCTATGGAAGACAGGTAATTTAAAACAGCACTGATAAGATTATGTGCAACATGATTTACCAATTGGCCTTCCGGAGTATTATCGGCTATTTGAGCCTTATTCAGCATTTTGTAATATTCATCATAACACTCTGCAAGAAACTGATCATCGTTTACATTGTCATGATGTTCTCTTCCGGTAAATGGGTTGAGTGCACTTCTGTCATCCTTAGCCATAGTAATAGTTTTGTGTTTAAGATGTTATAAATATTGTGAAAAAAGTCTTACTGGAACATTCCAGTAAATGGAAAATATTAGTTTATTTTAAAAAATAAGGAAATTATTGATTATTTCATTTCACGAAGGCTTTTATTTAATTTCTCTTTGATTATCCTAACGCATTTTTCTGCCTCATCATCCAATCTGAAAGGATCTTTACTTGAAACCCCAAATCCCTTTAAAGTTTCGCCGACTGCAATGGTTTTAGCTATACTGATGCCCTTATTTTCCAGTATCCTGTTTACACAGGCATTATCACAGCCATTAACTGCCATGATTGGATATTTTTTAAGCATTTCATTGTTTTTTCCTTCAATATCTGCTGATGTAGAGCCCATGCAAATAGATATGACATCAGCATTCTCCTTTTTACAGTCCCCGCAGGCTACTCTAGACACCAGTCCGTTAGGACTCATTCCATTACATGGAGCAAGAGCTATTTTTTCATGCATATAATCACCCAATATTTAATATTGATTAAAAACCTATATAAGTATAAAGTGATATTATGACTGTACTCGTGGCATATTATTCAAGAACCAACATAACAAAAAAAGTGGCTGAAGAAATTGCAGAGAAATTAAATGCAGATATTGAAGAAATCAATCCGAAAGTTAATTATAAAGGTAAAATAGGTTATGTGCGCGGTGGAAAAGATGCTATTAGCGAAAAAATAATTGATTTGGAGCAGATCAAGCATGACCCTTCAAGTTATGACATTGTCTATCTTGGCGCTCCAGTATGGGCAGGAAAATCAGCCAACCCGATGATTTCTTACATCAAGGAAAATGAAGGCAAGTTCAATAATGTAAAATTCTTCGCTACCGCAGGATCAAGCGGATTTGAATCCACATTTGAACAAATGGAAAAATTTGTCGGTAAAGCTCCTCAAAAAACATTGGCACTTACAACCAAAGAAGTTAAAAAAGGCGAATATTCAGCCAAATTGGAATCATTTCTAGAATAATATGGCAAATAGAACAATGCATGATGATTTAGAAAATTTTTACCGGTGAAAATGAAATTTAAAAAGATACATTCTGGAAATTCTAAAAAAGTATTTCAAACCCATCTGTCTTTGATAGATTAAAATAACAATTAACTTGTTTTATTGGCCGGTGAAAAAATTTAAAAACACCCGATGCATTATGAAAATGTTCATAGAGAGCAGTTGGAATTTTAACGTGATTAATATGAAAGACATATTCGATAAATGCAAATTAGGAAATTTAGACCTTAACAGCCGCATAATAAGAACCGGAACCTGGGAAACTGAAACCGATGATGGAGGATTTCTGAACAATACGGTTTATGACAGATATGAAGCTATTGCCAAAAGCGGTGTTGGAGCAATAGTATCTGAAATTTTCGCTTTAGATTATAAAGACAGATTTTATCCCTATTCATCAAATCAAAACTACAGAGGCTTCATTAAAGAATATAAAATGATAACAGACATTGTCCATAAATACGATGTTCCCATTTTAGGTCAATTAGCGTTTTTTTACTATGATGATGGTGAAAACCAGAAAGTGGAAGCCAATGATATCAGCATTGAAGGAATACGAAAATTACAGGCGGAAGTCATAATGGCTGCCAAAAAGTTCTCATATGCAGGATTTGACGGAATACAAATTAATATGGGGAATAATTTTTACTTGGCAAGATTCATGAATCCTTATTTCAATCAAAGAACAGATGACTATGGTGGAAACACTGAAAATAGAGTGAGAATTTCTTCAGAAATTATTAAACTCATCAAAAAATCAATGGATCTCCATGTCAGCTGCAGAATCAATCCGTTAGATGTTAGAAAAGACGGAATCGATTATGATGAAAGTAAAAGAATTGCAAAGGAACTGGAAAATGCCGGAGCAGACAGCATTCAATTAACTGCACGCACAATATCTTATTTATATGACGGGAAAGAAAAAAATCCTTTTTTAGTTTATGTTGATGAGTTAATTGACGAATTGGACATTCCAGTTATTTTAGGAGGATCTTTAAGAGATATGGAGACAATTAACGAAGTGCTGAACAATACGCAAGTGGAATTTGTTTCTATGTCAAAACCATTTGTAGCTCAAGCAGACTTCCTAAAAGAATGGAAGGAAAATGGTGAAGGAAAAACAATCTGTCAAAGCTGCAATAACTGTTACAGCAAGAAAACAAGTACCTGTTTTAAATATTGATGATTAATGCTAAAAAAACCCACCATTTAACTGCTATTTAAAACAAAATTTTTACTTAAAGGGAGAAATCCCTCCTTATTCACTTATTTTATATTGATTTTTGCAAAAGCTTCCAGAATAACAGCCGATAAAATTATTTTTTGAGATTATTATATTGATGGAAAAAATTTAGGTATACCTAAAAATTTATATAATATTAAAAATCAATATAAAAATATACCATTAAAACAAATGGAGGATAAAATATGAATTTAGAAGGCGTAGAAAAAACAATGCTTTTAACATTATATGCCAAAGCAAGACACTCAAAAGATAAAAATCATAAATTTTATGATTCTAAAGCTGTTGAAATAATTTCTAATATCGATTATGATTTTAGCATAGCCGAAAAAGACAAGTTCATGCAACTGGGAACAATAGCAAGAACAATCGTATTGGATGAAATGGTAAGCGACTACATTAATGCACATCCGGAATGTACAATTGTAAATATTGCATCAGGCATGGATACCCGATTCAACAGGCTTGACAACGGGAAAATTAACTGGTACAATGTCGATTTAGAAAATTCAGCACATTACAGATTAAAATATATAGAAGATACAGACAGGGTGAAAACACTGGCGTACTCTGCAATGGATCCGAACTGGACTCAAGAAATTGAAATAAGAAATGATGTCTTATTCATTGTTGAAGGGTTGACAATGTATTTGAATCAAAAAGACGTGGAAGACATAATAAACATAATTGATGCAGATTTCGATAAGTGCACCATATTTATGGAAATAATGCCTCCATTTTCCGTTAAAAATGCAAAAGAGAAATCCATAGAAGATACAAACTCAAAATTCATATGGGGCGTTGAAAAAGG
>CACYVR010000108.1 GCA_902777885.1 uncultured Methanobrevibacter sp. | reverse complement strand
ATTAGTGGGATATAAGAATTCAACTGATGCATTAATACAGGGTTCAAATGATGTTGCTCAAGGTTCCCTCAAATTATCTTTAAGTTCAGCTCAGCTTGCTCAGGGTTCAACTGAATTGGCTGAAGGGTCATTAAGTCTGGCTGCAGGTGCTCAATTATTGTCAAATTCAGCAGCTTATGCATTAGTAACAGCCGCTTCTTCTCTTGCAGGTGCAGCAAACTCATTATCTGATGTAACTGGGATTAATGAGACAATTTTAGGAGAATATTTTTATTCACCAATCACTCTAGAGCGCGTTAATTTACATCCTGTTGATCATTATGGCGATCAGATTGCACCATTTTATATAGTGTTGTCTATGTGGGTTGGAGCATTAATCACCTGTGCAATGCTTTCTCCAGGAACAAGTACGAAAACAAAATACACTTCTTTAGAAATGTACTTTGGTAAATTAAATTTATTTGTTGTACTGTCAATATTGCAGGCGATTACAACTATTATTCTTTGTTTATTAATAGGCATTAGTGTTGATAATCTGTTGATGTTTATATTTTCATGCATTTTTGTATCGTTAGTGTTCATGACGCTTGTATATTCATTTGTATCGGCTGTGGGACAAGTTGGAAAAGTGATAGCTATTTTGCTATTGGTATTCCAGATTTCAGGAACTGGAGGTATTTATCCGATTGAAATTATGAACCCTATTTTCCAGATGCTTTATCCGTTCCTGCCGATGACATATGCAATAAACATTATACGGGAAGTTACATTGGGATTGATTTGGAGTAATTACATTCCATCATTCTTGGTGTTGGTTGCTATTGCAATACTTACTATAGTGTTATCTCTTATCGTTAAAAAGAGATTTGATAAGATTTCACATTACTTCGATGAAAAACTTAAGAATTCCGGATTATTCTAGTTATATAACTAGAATACTTTTTTTTATTTTTTTTTAAAATCGATTATTTTATATAATATGATTGATTAAACTAATACTTGCGAATTTTTAGGTGTGTTTATTATATGGAATTCTGTCCTGATTGCGGTTCAATGTTAATGCCAAAAGATGGTGTAATCAAATGTAGTTGCGGTTATGAAAAATCACTTACAAAAGATGATTTGGATGAGCAATATAAATTTGAAGGGGAGAAAAACAAGGACTTGGAAGTAATTGTCACAGATAATAAAAATGTAGCCCTGCCTACTACAAGAATAACCTGCTATAAATGCGGAGGGACAAAAGGCTACTGGTGGACAGTTCAAACAAGATCTGCTGATGAGGCTCCAACAAATTTTATACGTTGCGCTAAATGCGGAAACACGTGGAGAAGTTCTAATTAAAATAATGTTATCTTTTCATTTTTTCCATTTCTTTTTCAATCATTCTGTCTCTGTAGTCTTCATCAAGTTTTTTGGAAAAAACGAATGTTTTTAAAAAGTGGATTAATAAGCCGATTGACCAGAAAGCAGTAACCCAGTAAAACCACCATTCACCTGGTGAAAAAACGATATTCATAATAAAAAATAATACATTAACTCCAATAAAACTGTATAAGTGGCGGTAAAAACCAATTTTTTCATCTACTCTTTTTTCGGCTTTTCGATACAATTCATCTTCAGACATCAAATCACTCCTAATTGTTAGTTTATAAATTTTTAAGTATAATATTTGGTATAAAACTGATAGTATTTATGTGTTTTTTTTTGAAATATTTGAATTTGCTTAGTTTATTGTATGTTCTATTTCAATAGGGAAAACTAATTTATATGTAATTACATTTTCATTTTTAACTGAAGTGATAGAGCCGTTTAATTGCTTTGTTAAGCTTTTAATTATTTCATATCCAAAGTTATTCTCAATATTGTCACTATCATTAATTTCAATGCCGCTTTCTTCTATTGTCAAAATAGCAGTATCGTTATCCAATTTTGTTACTTTTTTAGTTATCTTTTTGTTTTGTCCTGTTTTATTTGGTAATGCATTTTTTATGAGTATCATCGTTAATTCATCAATAATTAAGAGTAATGGAGTTATGACTTCAATTGATAGGTTTATATCTTCATTTACATGTGTTTCAAATTCTATTTCAATAGGCGAATCAACTATTTTTTTTGCTTCCATATCATGGTCAAGAAGATATTCCTTTAAATTGATGTTTTTAAAATCTGGTGAGTTGTATGTTTTTTCGTGAAGTAATGCGAGTGAAATCAAACGTGTTTGCATGTGTTCAATAATCAAATCAGGGAAATCTTTATATGCTCTTTTTTCAAGATTTAAAAAACTGTTAAGGATTTGCAGATTGTTTTTTACTCTGTGATGCAGTTCTTTGATTAAAAGTAGTTGCTGTTCGTTGGATTCAAACAATTCTTCTTGTTTTTGCATCTCTTCAGTAATGTCGGTTAAAAAACCAAGGCTGTGGACATTATTATTATATTTAAATCGTTCAATATACAAATCTACAATCTTTTCATTCTGCGGGTTTCCATCAACTTTATATGTTAAGGTTTCGTCAATCGTAGTTATTTCACCATCAGCCAGCTTTTGAAGTTGATCTACAACATCTTTCTCTACAATGTCATCTAAAATTTCACGAGAATGATCATATTCATCATAATCTTTTTCAATGAGATAATAAAAGCCTTTGGAGAAATTATATTGTTTTTCACTCAAAGGTTCAATTAACAAAGCTAATTTTGTGCTGCTTTTAAATCCGTCCAATAAGAAATCAACAGGTTTGCTGAGTTCATTTTGTTGTTTTTTAATAACTTTAACCAAACCTTGGCGAATAAAAATGCCTCCTTCATCAAAATAAGAATAAATATTAACTTCAATAAATTTTAAAGCGCCTTCCCCATCCATAATTCGAAAAATTTCTTCGCATTGTGAAATTTCTTTGTTTGTGATATTTAAAATTTTATCAACTATATGTTTATCCTCAGGAATAACCATATCAAAAACAATATTGTAGTAGTCATCTGTTTCCTCTTTATGTCTGTTGATGATATTATATATTCCTTGAGACCAAGTATATTTTCCATTTATTTTATAATAGCTGCCTGTTTGAGAAAGATTTTCAATCATGTTGTTTTTGACTTCATCGAAAGTTCTCTCATCCCTATTCTGTTTACTTATCATCCTGTCAACATTTTTGACAATTATAAATATTCTTTCCATATCAAAAACTATTTTTGCATTGCTCTGTTTTACAAATTTGTCCTGACCATAATAAATGAACCGCATATTTTTTGTATTGTGGTTTTTATAAACATCAAATAAATATTCTTTTAGAATTTCAGAAAATAATGGTGAAAGTTTACTGAATAATCTGCCTATTCCATCTTCTTTAGTGCAGTTATAATTCTTAAGAAGAAAATTACTTATTCTTTGAACAATGAAATCATTTCCATCATCATATGGAATTAAAATATGAACTTCATCTGAGATATTATTGATGAACTCTTGAAGGGGATGGTCTTCAATATCAAATTCCTGTGGTGTCGGATTATAAAAGTCTTTTCCGGTAGCATTATAAATTCGAATTTCATAAACATCTTCCAAATGCAAATATTCCTTTTCAATTCTCATCTAGACAACCCTTTCAATTAAAATATTACCGTATTTATTATTTATTAATAAGGGTATTTAAATTTTTTAGTAATTGTTAAAATTTCATATATAATATATATTTTTTTGGTTTAAGTTTTGAATGATAGTTACAATAATAAGTTCCGCTTATAATATTTTCAAATCGGATTTTGTATACTTTTTAACAATAAATAATCTTAATTAACAAAATAAGTCCTGAATTTCATAAAATAATTTATCATATCCAAAAATCAATGATTAAATGAATTCTATTTCAATCTTTAGCAAATTCAATCGAAAGTTTTATATATTAATAAAGGTAATTGATATTTAAAATATATTGGAGGTTGTAAATATGGCAGATTTAAAAGGCACAAAAACAGAAGAAAATTTAAAAACTGCACTTGCGGGAGAATCTCAAGCACGTGTAAAATATGAATTTTACGCATCCCAAGCAAAAAAAGATGGTTATGTTGAAATTAAAGAAATTTTCCAAGAATCATCTGACAATGAAAAAGAACATGCAAAAGTATGGTTTAAATTATTGAATGGTGGAAAAGTACCGCCTACTACAGATAACCTTGCAGATGCAGCTGCTGGTGAACATGAAGAATGGACTGTAATGTATAAGGAATTTGCTGAAACCGCTCGTGAAGAAGGTTTGGATGATATTGCAGATTTATTTGATGCTGCTGCAGCTACCGAAAAAGCTCATGAAGAAAGATATAATGCATTATCCGATAAAATTGCAGCGGATAAAGTATTTAAAAAAGATGAAGAGATTGCATGGAAATGTAATAATTGTGGATACATTCATTATGGAAAAGAAGCTCCTGAAGTTTGTCCATTATGTGACCACCCACAAGCTCACTTTAGAAAAAAGGATGAAAGTTATATCTAAGAACTTTTTTTCTTTTCTTTTTTTAACAGTAACGTTAATTTATTT
>CACYVR010000107.1 GCA_902777885.1 uncultured Methanobrevibacter sp. | reverse complement strand
CCTGATGAAATTGCACTTGTTGCCAGTGATGAGACATTGACATATAAAGAACTTGATGAAAAGGCAAACCGCATTGCAAATGCATTGATTGGAAAAGGTGTCAGACCAAGAAGCAATATATTGATTATGTTGCCTCGTAATAGTGACCTGATTGCTTCAATTATCGGTGTATTAAAAGCAGGTTGTGCATTCATACCACTCGATTTAAAGTTCCCTAAAGAAAGAATTGACTATATCTATGAAAACAGTCAGGCAGATTACATAATTAATATGGATGGCATTGCACTAAATTCATTATCTATTAAAGAATTGCTTGAAGAAGATAATGTTGCTACTCCAAATGTTGATATTGTACCTGATGACTTGGCATATATGATTTATACATCTGGTTCAACAGGAAATCCAAAAGGAGTAATGATCAGTCATGAAAATGTATGTAACCAGGTAGAAGGAAACCCTAAATGTAAATACAATAACTTATTGAGCATTGCAACAGTTGCATTCGATACGGCTCTCGAAGATATCCTGACAGGTATTACAAACGGAATAAAAATCATCTTTGCAAATGATGATGAAATAAAAAGCATCGTGGAACTTGTCAGATTGATTAAGCGTGAACAGCCTGAGGTTATGGAATTCACTCCATCAAGATTGCTTTCATATCTCGAGTTTGAAGAGTTCTGTGATGCAATTGGATGTGCAAAATGTATTGTAATGGGAGGAGAGCAATTCTCAGCCAAAGCATTCGACGGTGTTAAAAAATACTGTGACGCTGCAGTCTACAACAGTTACGGACCTACTGAAGCGACAATTGCTTCAAACTATAAGGAAATAACTGACCCTGAAAACATTACAATCGGTAAGGCACTTAAAAACTATGTGACTGAAGTAAGAGACATTGATGGAAGGCTCCTGCCTAAAGGAGTTATGGGAGAGCTGTACATCGGTGGTATTGGTGTAGGTAAAGGATACTACAACATGCCGGACAAAACCAGAGAGGTATATCTCACAATTGATGATATTCCATACTACAAGAGTGGGGATTATGCAATTGAGCTTCCTGATGGGGATATTGATATCAAAGGAAGAATCGATAACCAAATCAAGCTCAGAGGTTTGAGAATAGAAATTGGAGAAATCGAATCAAACATATCCAGTTTCCCTAACATTAAGCAGAATGTTGTAGTAATCAAGGAAATCAGAAACAACGAACACTTGTGTGCTTACTTCACGGCGGAAGATAAGATTGATAAAGATGAGCTTAAGGCTTACCTTGGTGAAAGACTTACTCAGTACATGGTTCCTACAGTCTTCATGCAGATTGACGAGATGCCACAGACTCCAAACGGCAAGACTGATGTAAAGGCTTTGCCTGAGCCTAAACTTGAATTGACTTATGTCGCTCCTAAAAACAAGCTTGAACAGGCAATCTGTGCAATATATTCATCTGTCCTGGATGTAGAAATCGTTGGTGCAGAGGATAACTTCTTTGAAATAGGTGGAACATCACTTATTGCATCCAAACTTATCATCGAGTTACTCAAACAAGATTATGATGTAAAGTATGATGATATCTTTAAAAACCAGACTCCAAGAAAACTGGCCAGCTTCCTTTCCGGTGATGAAATAGATGATGATTTGGATGTGGACATCATTGAAAACTATGACTACACCAAAATCAACAGTCTTCTTGAGAAAAATACCTTTGAAAACTTTGCAAAAGGTAAAAACACCGAATTGGGTAATGTATTGCTGACGGGAGTTACAGGTTTCATGGGTGTCCACGTATTGTATGAATACCTCAAAAACGAAGAGGGAACCATATATTGTATGCTGAGAAAAGGTCAGTTCGATAGCTGTGAAGAGCGTTTCATTGACCTGATGAGTTATTATTATGATGAAGACTTCACAGACCTCATCGGATCACGCATAATCTTAAGTGAGGGTGACATTACAAACTTGGATGACTTCAAAAAGTTAAGCGATTATCCAATTGACACAATAATCAACTGTGCAGCTATTGTAAAACATTACACTCATGATGATTATATCTTCAGAGTTAATGTTGACGGTGTGGTCAATGGACTTGAATTTGCAGAGGCAAACAACATGACATATGTCCAAATATCCACTACAAGTGTTTTAGATGAATATGCTGAAGATAGTGACCTTTCAGTTGAGCATTGTGATGAAAGAACATTCTACTGGGGACAAGACCTGTCCAACAAATACCTGAACAGTAAGTTCCTTGCAGAAAGAATGGTGCTTGAAAAGGCATTGAACGGCCTTAATGTGAAAATCATCAGGGTCGGAAACCTCATGGCTCGTCAATCTGACGGAATGTTCCAGAAAAACTATGATACAAATGCTTTCCTTAATGGTATTAAAGCCATTAAAAACCTGAAGGCAACAATCCCTGAAATATCTGAAGAGGTTGTTGAATTGAGTCCGATAGATTATGTGGCAAAGGCTACTCTTGAACTTGCGAAAGCTCCAATAGAATGCACAGTATTCCATGCAGTCTCTGACAAATGGATCCCTACAAGTGATATAATTGATGTTCTTAACTCATTTGGATTCGGCATTGAAGAGGTTACTCCTGAAGAGTTTAGAGAAATCTATGAACAGAACATGGATGAAAACATTCAGGGAATCATTACTGCAGACTTGACAATTGATGATTTCGCTGAAGATGATGCGGAAAGCGAAGCGGTTGAAAGTGATGACGGTGAACTTGTAGTTATGGATCAGACTATTGAAATCCTCAAGACATTCGGATTCACCTGGCCGGAATGTGATAAAGATTATCTTACAAGATTTATAAAACATTTAATAGAGGTAAAATATTTTGATTAAGGAGAGTTAAAATGAATTTTAAAATAGCAGACAGTAAATTTAAAGAACTATTAATACCTAGTATACTTCTGGTAATGGCTTTGAACTTAAGTTCGGTTGTTGACAGTTTTTTTGTCGGCAGATTTATAGGTCCAAATGCAGTTGCTGCCATTGATGTTTTAGAACCAGTAATTTTGTTAATGACAGTTTTTGAATGGTTATTTGGACTTGGTGGACAAATTTTATCTATAAATAAAAAATCTGAATTTGATATTGAGGGAAGTAACAGATATTTTACCGTATCAATGGTTGTATCATTTATTGCATCCGTAATACTTGCTATCCTATGGTTATTATTCATGGATCCTTTGACTCCACGTTTAGGTGCTTCAGCAGCTTTAAAACCTCTTGTGCTACAATATTCCACATATTTAGCCCCATGTTTTGTTGTATCTACAATCGCTGCAGTACTTACGCAGTATATGCGTGTGGATGACCACCCAAATTTTGCATCAGCAATTATTATTATAGCTAATGTAATCAATGTAATCCTGGATTATACATTTCTGTCCTGGGGTATGGGAATGGCTTCCGCATCACTTGCATCATTTATAGGATATACACTTTCTCTTGTAGTGGCTTTATGGTATATACGCAATCCAAAAAGAACATTCAGATTTATTCGCTCAGCCCTTAAAATTAAAACTTTCCTTAAAACAACATGGAGAATAACTAAGGTTGGGTTCCCTGGTGCAAGTATAGGTATATTTGATGTGATTTTCGTCTTGATAATGAACTTATTCCTTGCTGCTACATTAGGAGACAAAGGATTGACTACTTACATGTTGTGTATGGATATATTGGTAATTGGAAGTATTGTTGATGTTGGAATTTCGGAAACACTGACGTCAATTATTCCGGTTTATTATTCAAAACATGATTATTTGAATTTGAAACATCTTATTAAGATTTCACTTCTGATGGGATTGGCATTTGCAGTAATACTGACTGTGTTCATATGGGTATGGCCTGAAGGATTCCTGTCACTTTACAAATTTGATCATATGGAAATTGCAGGTTTCGCAATACATGCAGTTCAACTGTACTCACTCTTCTTTGTATTGTCCGTACTTCCTAGTATGCTGATATTCTACTATGAGGCTATTGAAAGGTCTCTTCTTTCAACAGTGCTTTCAGTGCTTTACACACTTGTACTGCCATTGGTTTGTGTAATATCCTTATATTATCTGATTGGAAATGATGGAATATGGCTTGGATTCCCTGTATCCTGTTTAATAGTATGTATTTTCATTTATTTCAGTGTCAAGTTTATTCAAAGAAGGGAACCGAAATACAGTACACTGTTCTTTATAGAAAAGGATTTGGTTGATAAGAGTGAAAACTTTGTCTTGACTGACAATGACGTGGATGCAAGAAAAGAATGCTTAAATCATTTGAAAAAACTTAATTCAAGTGATGAATTCTGTGATAATGTCAACAAGATTTTTGACGTGATTTTTGACACCAATCCTCATGGTACATATGTGGAAGTGCTTGTCATAGACTATGATGACAACGTACATGTTGATGTCAAATATGATGGTGAGCATGAAAATCTTGAACATCTGAAACATAACTTCCCTGAAGGCCTTTTCAAGTATGCAGAAGTTTTAGGATTCAACACAATAGAATATGTTGAGGATAAAAGCTAAATT
>CACYVR010000106.1 GCA_902777885.1 uncultured Methanobrevibacter sp. | reverse complement strand
AAATGAATTAAAAGAAGAAATTAAAAATAGTTAATATTGATTTCTTCTAGAGAGTGCCATGTACACAATGAATATTCCAATCAATAGCAATACAATTTGTGGAAAAATTGCAAATATAATCATTGGAATGACTTTAAGTTCAGCCAATATCCATAATGCGGCATAAATAATAATTATAACACCTAAAAAAAGTGCAAACTTATTTATATAAGACCTAATAGTATACTCATCCAATCCCGGAATCATTAACTCACCCTATAATTCTTTTGTACCTTCAGATGTTCCGACAATCACACGATCAACCATTTGTGAAAAGATTCCATTTTCAACAACACCCGGAATTGAATTTAAATCTATTTCCAAATGCATCGGACTATCAATCTTACTAAATTTAGCATCAATTACAAAATTACCATTATCAGTAATTACAGGTCCATCTTTTCTTTGAGCCATTCGGATTTCACATTCTGCGCCCATATCTTCCAATTCCTTGATTACAACACGGGACGCATCGGGAATTACTTCAACAGGTACTGGAAATGTACCTAACTCTTCAACTACTTTAGATTCATCAACGATAACTATGAATTCTTTTGCAGCATAATCGACAATTTTTTCTTTGGTGTGTGCTGCTCCACCGCCTTTAATGAGATTGAATTTGCTATCTACTTCATCTGCACCATCCACAGACAAATCAATATCATTTTCTTCCAGAGTAGTTATAGGAATATTCCATTTTTTAGCAAGCAATAATGATTGAAATGAAGTTGGAATTCCCTTAACACTAATTCCTTCTTCGGCCATTCTCATACCAACTTTTTCAATGAAATAGTGGGTTGTAGAGCCAGTTCCCAATCCCAAAATCATACCATCTTCAACATATTCCGCAGCCTTATATCCTGCATTCTTTTTACTAGAATCATTTTTACTAGCACTTTTCATAATTAACACCATAATTAAATAACAAAAGCTAAAGTAAGTTTAGTAAGTTTAAGACCTTTTTTACATTCTTCCTTATGTTTTCCTTGGTTTTTTAAAACAATACATTTATCATTTTCAAACAAACCTTCAGGGAAACATAAATCATGGAATTCACAATTTTCATCACATTCGGGAGCATTATATGTAAATGTAGAACCTTCAAAAATATTTTTAGAAGTTGTTAAAATCTCTATTTCGGCTCTTTCAATTTCAACAGGAATTACAATATTTTGAGAATGGATAGGGCATTTTTGTTCATTATCTTTAACATCTGTAATCACATATTTCCTATTTAATTCTAAACTATCAACGCAAGATGATTTGAACCTGCAGTCATCACATTCTTTAGCGGGACCCAAATAAACAAATTCTACTCCTTTTTGAGCTAAATCCTTACCTATTAATGTAATCATTTTAAATCACCTCAGTATTATGTGCTAATTCATAAGCAGCTTCTTTTGAAATTCCATTGTCTCCTAAAATTGTGTATCTTTCAGGCCTTATTTTATGAGCCATCATTAATGCTTCAATTACATCTTCTTCATCAATACCTATTTGTTTGGCATTAATTGGAGCTCCAACAGCCTTTAGAGAATCACGGATGAATTTCCAATCATCACCATACAATGCCATCATCAATATAGAACCTATACCACATTGTTCACCATGCAATTTAGGTTTATCAAGTATTTTATCTAGAGAATGTGAAAACATATGCTCAGATCCGCTGGCAGGTCTGCTTGAACCTGCAATGCTGATTGCCGTACCACTGCTGAACAATGATTTCATGACAATTCTTGCACTCTCTTCAAGACCCGGCTTAATATTATCTACATTATTTGTGATTAATTTGGCAGACATTATTGAAAGAGATGCTGCTGATTCACTATATTCCACATGTTTTAAACGATGAGCCAATTGCCAATCTTTAACTGCAGTAAAATTTGATATTAAATCAGCACAGCCTGCAGACAATAATCTGAATGGGGAATCGGCAATTATATTACTGTCCCCAATAAGAGCGATAGGCGCATTAGCCTTAACTGATGTGGATCTATTGGGATTTTTAATTGAAGCTAAAGGAGATACAATACCATCATGTGAAGCTGTAGTTGGCATTGAAACAAAATATACATCTTTATTAAATGAAGCATATTTTGCTACATCAATTACCTTTCCTCCACCTACACCTACAACAAGAGTATCGGGGCCAATATGTTTTTCCACTTCGTCAACACTATCAAATGAAGCATCATCAATAATTTTTAAATCAACTTCATAATCATTTTCTTCAAGGTTTTCAATTACATATTTCGCCCCTGCATCAAAAGTATGACGACCTGTGATAATCAGAGTCTTTTTTGACAGGTGCAAGCTTTCAAAAATCTCTGCTGTTTCATAAATTACATCAGGACCTATATAAACTTCACGAGGCATTTGTATTTTCCTATGATTCATAAGTATCTCCCAAAAAATAAATATACATTTATATATATGATACCAATTATATTAAATAACTTTCTTTTTAATTTGAATAGAAAAATTCTCTTAGAAATTTAATTATATGAAAAAAATTCACAACCATAATGACAGGAAAGTCAACACAAAAAAATCAACTGTATAATTTAATACTAATCAAAAACAAAATTAAAACATATTAAAATTTATAGGTGATATGGTGGAAAATTTTAGTGAATGGTTTCATGACATATTAGAAGAAGCAAATATAACAGATTCAAGATATCCTATTAAAGGAATGGCAATATGGATGCCTTATGGATTTAAAATAAGAAAATATATGCTTGAAAGAATTAAGGAATTGCTCGATAAAGATCATGATGAAGTGTTATTCCCATTACTCGTTCCAGAAGCGGAACTTGCTAAAGAAGGAGAACATGTTAAAGGATTTGAAGAAGAAGTATATTGGGTAACAAAAGGCGGAATAAATGATTTGAATGAAAAACTGGCTTTAAGACCTACTAGTGAAACTGCGATTTATCCGATGTATGCATTATGGATTAGATCACACATTGATTTACCTATCAAATATTATCAGGTAGTCAATACATTCAGATATGAGACAAAACACACTAGGCCGTTAATTCGTGTTCGTGAAATAACAACATTTAAAGAAGCACATACTGCCCATGCAACCAAAGAAGAATCTGATGAACAAATTGAAGACTTTATTGAAATCTATAAAGAATTTTTAGATAGTTTTGGAATTCCATATTTAATCTCAAAAAGACCATCATGGGACACTTTCCCTGGTGCAGATTATACCATGGCTTTTGATATAATAATGCCTGATGGAAAAACTTTACAAATTGGTACAATCCACAATTTAGGTCAGACTTTTGCAAAAACATTTGATATTACCTTTGAAGATAAAGATGGTGAACACAAATATGTTTATCAAACATGTGCAGGAGTATCCGACCGTGTTGTCGCTTCCATCATTGGAATTCACGGTGATGAAAAAGGTTTACGCCTTCCACCAATAGTTTCACCTAATCAAATCACTATTATTCCAATTTTATTCAAAAAAGGAAAAGAAGAAGTGATGGCCAAATGTATGGAAATAAAATCATCTCTGGAAAATGCGGGTTTACGTGTAAACATCGATGACAGAGATATAAGGCCGGGTAAAAAATTCTATGACTGGGAATTGAAGGGAACTCCTTTAAAATTGGAAATTGGACCAAGAGATTTGGAAAACAATATTACTATAGCCATGAGACGTGATGAAGGAGAAAAAATCGAATTAGCTTTGGATGATAATTTAGTAGATAATGTTAACGATTTGCTTGATAAATATTATGAAAATCTTAAAACTTCTGCTTGGGATTTCCAAAACGAACATGTTAAATTTACAGACAATATAGAGGAAATCGCTAGTTTAGTCGAATCCGGAAACGTTGTTGCATTCAATTGGTGCGGCGACGATGAATGCGGAAAAGAGATTGAAGAAAAAACCGGCTATGACATATTAGGTATTCATAAGGATGCTGAAAATGGTGCTAAATGTATAGCCAGTGGAAAAGATGCAAAATATCTTGCATTAATTGCAAAAACATATTAAGGGATTTAAATGGATGATATTTACGCAATAATACCTGTCAGTAAATTTAAAAATGCTAAAACTCGCCTATCTCCTTTTTTAACAGAAGAAGAAAGGGAAAATCTTTTAAAAGCTATGCTTCATGATGTTACTGACACGTTAAAAAAATATGTAGATAAGATATTCATCATCAGCAGAGATGAGGATGTTTTAAGCTATGCTGAAAAATTGAACTTAGGCACTATTCTGGAAGATGAAAACTCCAATTTGAACAAAGCCTTAAAGCAAGCCATGAAATACTGCAAAGGAAAGGCTAGAAAAATAATTATTGTACCTTCAGATGTACCTCTGATTGGAAAAACCAATGTCCAGATGCTGATTGATGCATCCAAAAGCCTTGATTTTATTATCGTTCCATCAAAAGGCGGAGGAACAAACATGATAATAATGAAACCTATGGCAATTCACACCAGATTTGAAGGTTTCAGTTATAAAGAGCATGTACAGGCCGCTGAAAGGAAAAAATTAAATCC
>CACYVR010000105.1 GCA_902777885.1 uncultured Methanobrevibacter sp. | reverse complement strand
TTTATGTGCGGATTTGGAAATGTTGTCTGAAGAGGATATTGTTGAAATTTCCAAGTTTATCCATCAAAAGCAGATTGAACAAATTGCCGACGCGTTAAAACAGGTTCATGAAACTCGGGGTTTGGATTTAATTATCACTACCGGTTTGGGAAAAGATATTCTGGACAGGCCCGCTGCAGAATTATTGGGTCTTGAAGTTAAGTCAATGGGAGATATCTTAACTGATGATGAGTGTGTTGTGGCACCTGCCGTTGGAACCTCTGTAATGATGAATAGATACTTAAATTAAGATTATAAAGGCTTAATTAAAAAATTGGAGTAAATTTTTTAGAAATTAATGATAATAGGTCTTTAAAATTTTCATTTAACCTATAAATTTCTATTTAGTTTATCTTTTATTTTTCCTATGAATAATGCACAAAGATTTGATGCAATAACAATGAATACTGCTATTGCTGCAACAGACAAATCATTAAAAACAAAACTTTTGTCCGCATATTTTATTAAAATTATAGTTATTGGAATTAAAAACCATTGTGCAACATAAATTTTAGTTATATTTTTGCTTGAAAATACAAACATATTTTTCAATTTCTCAGGAATCCTATTTGATAGCCAAAAGGAAAATCCTAAATCTCCATGGATTAATATTATACAAAATAGTGCCAGTAATGGTGACATGTAGAAGTAGTATCCTTCCGGAAATGTACCCTGGGCGTCATATATTAAAGCCGTATAAACGAGGAGATATATGATTGAAATAATTATGAAAATTGGCCATCTCCTAAAGAATTTGGACTTGTCTGTTGTTCTCATGAAATAATGCCCGTAGATGCATCCTGCAATTGGAAATATTAACCAGTTAAATAATGGAAATGCTGTAAATGCATAGTCTGTCCCGATGAAGTATCCAAATAGTATATTTAAAGGTATACTTCCAAAATCACTGAACCTAAAAATAAATCCAAGAATTGATAGGAGAACTCCAACGGCCAATAACTGCTTGTTTGAAAGGTTCATTTTCTTAAAAATTCCAAGTATGACAAATGACAATCCTGCAAATTCCAGAATATCCACATAAAATATTTCCCATCCGCCATATATTGGCAATAGATATCCTAAATTAAAAAGGTATTCTGACAGATAATGTGGAATGATGAGTGAAAATATATTAACTAGAAGACCTAAAAGGAATAATTTAATACCTCTTTTAATCATTGAGCTTGGATCGGAATGCCTTGAATATATTATTCCAATTCCCATACAGAACATAAATACCGGGGCGCTGAATGGTCCTCCCAATAAGTTTCCAACAATTACCTCATATGGCATGCTAACCGTATTTTCCAGCATCATTGCGGCTGAAAGGGTGTGAACAAAAATCATGAATATGATTGAGAAACTTTTTGCGATGTCCAGTTCTATTTGGCGATTTGTATTTATTTTGTCTTTTGAAAACAAATCATTCATACTTATTATTTTATATGCCTTCTTAAATAAATTTAATGGGTTGCCAAACTTGTCATTAAGAAATAGTGTTTATCTAAATTGTGCAGGAACACATGACATCTCTAAGTAGTGATGGTTCAAAAAATTTCATCAGGAGATATTCAAAATTCACCTGAGAATCATTTAATGATTAAAATTGCAGTAAAATCCAAATATTCTCATTAATACCACACGTGCAGGCTTTCCACGTCCTATTCCCAATCTTCTTTTTATAAAACTGCCTAATGCATCACCGACTAATGCTCCAAATGCAAGTAAAAATCCGATTATGACTCCGTTTATAACTCCGACAGGTATTGGAGTAAGTATGTATTCTCCGAATAATGATAGGATATCTGGTCCGAAATATCCCTGGATTGCTCCGACTAACGTTCCTAAAAGAGTACCTCCGATTAATCCTCTCCAGGTTACACCGTCACCTATCCAGCGGTTACCTTTGGAATCAGTTCTTCCCCCGTCTACGGGTCTTCCTCCACCAAAAATCAATCCGCCGCTATTGGAGATGTATGCTGGAAGTAAAAAGTATAATATGGTAACGCAGACAACTGCTAACATTGTTAAGTCGAAACTCATTAAAATTTGCTCCAATATAATTTATTATTAAATTATATGTTTATTATCCTTAAAGTACTTATCTTTTAAATAACTATAAATAGTTAATTGTCTATAATTTAATATATTATGTTTATACTAATGAGTTATGTTTTATTAGTAAGGTGATTTTTTTGAAAATTAAAGGTACTAAAAGTTTATGTCCAGAGTGTGGAAAAACTCTTGATGCTGAAGTTTTTAATGAGGGAGGAAAAGTATATATTAAAAAAACTTGCGATGAGCATGGGGAGTTTGTAAACACTTATTGGAGTGATGATGAGATTTATGAGAGGGTAAATAAATTTGAACCATCAATTACTTCGGTTGAAAATCCTTGTGTGGATGATGTAGGGCCATGCCCTTCCAATTGCGGACTTTGTTCCAAACATGAAACTTCTACAGTATTGGGATTAATTGATGTAACTAACAGGTGTAATTTAAGATGTCCGGTTTGTTTTGCTAATGCCGCAGCATCAGGACGTTTATTTGAACCTACCCAGGATGAAATTAGGCAGATGCTTAAAAACTTAAGAAACCTTAAGCCTAATCCGACTCCCGCTATTCAATATGCCGGTGGGGAACCTACCGTTAGAAAAGACATTGTTGAATTAGTGAAAATGGCTAAGGAAGAAGGTTTTACTCATGTTCAAATAGCAACTAACGGTTTAAAATTGGCCATGAAAGAGAATTTGGCTAAAGAACTAAAAGAAGCCGGTTTGAATACTGTATATTTGGCATTTGATGGTGTAACTCCAGAACCATATATTCATAATAGGGGAAGGGATTTGCTCAAATATAAATTGGATGCGATTGAAAACTGTAGAAAAGTAAATTTGGGTGTTGTATTGGTTCCTACCTTAATTAAAGGGGTTAACGACCATCAGGTCGGGGAAATAATTAAATTCGCATTGGACCACAGTGAAAACATTTATGGCGTAAATTTCCAGCCTGTTTCATTTGCGGGAAGAACTCCTTCCGATCAGGTAGAAGAACAAAGAATAACAATTCCGGATTTCATTAAAATTATTGAAGAACAAACCTACGGGGAAGTTAAAACTGATGATTTCTATCCTCCATCTTCAGTTGAATCTATAGCTAATTTCCTAGGTGCTTTAGATGGTGAAAAACCAAGCGTCACTCTTAATTGTCATCAGCATTGTGGTATAGCTACTTATATATTCAGAGAAAAAACCGAAGGTCCGGGAAAAGACAAATTAATCCCGATTAACAGATTCATTGACGTTGATTTATTATTTGAAAAATTGGATGAATTAACTGAAAAATTAGAGGAAGGCGGTTTTGCACGTAAAAAAAGAGTTTTAGCCAGTGCAACCGCAACTATTCCAAAAGTAATCCATTCTAAGGAATCTCCTAAAAATGTAGATATTAAGAAAATTTTGCTTAATGTATTTACAAAAAGATCATATGATGCATTAGGTGATTTCTCTAAAGATGCAATGCTTATTTCATGTATGCACTTTATGGATCCATTTAACTTTGATGAAGACAGAGTTAAAAAATGTGTTATCCATTATGCAACTCCTGACGGTAGAATTATTCCGTTCTGTACTTATAATTCCATGTATCGTGAAGGCGTCGAAGAAAAATTTTCAGCTGAGTTCAAAAAATCTAAAGAATAATTAATTTCTAGAGTTGTACTGTTATGTATATTAAATCACCTTCAAGGCTTCATTTGGGCCTTATTGATATGAACGGATCTTATGGCAGGCTTGATGGGGGAATTGGACTTACGATTCAAGACCCGCATCTCATTTTATATGGGGAAAGTGCAGAAAAAGGAATCACAGTCGATTTCAGTGATGATTTTAAATTTAACGATGATATCAGAAACGAATATTCCAATAAAATTACTAAAGCCGCAACAGAAGTCATTGACTTTTATGACATAGATGAAGGATTTTATTTTAGAGTTGACAGTGCATATCCTTCACATTCAGGTTTAGGGTCAGGTACTCAAATAGCCTTATCCACAGGAAAACTCATTACAGAGCATATCGGTCAAAAAGCTAATGGTTATGAACTTGGTAAAATTACAGGCCGTGGCGGAACTTCAGGTATCGGGGTTTTTGCCTTTGACCACGGAGGATTTATTGTTGACGGCGGCCATAGCATAAAGGAAAAATCCTCTTTTTTACCTTCTTCAGCTTCTAAAGCCAATCCTCCACAATTATTCGGAAATTATGATTTTCCCGATGAGTGGGGTGTGCTTCTGGTTATATTAAAATCTGATGTCAGTGTTAACGGCCAAAAAGAAGTTAACATTTTCCAGAAATATTGTCCTATTGACCGTAATGAAGTGGAATTGTATTCTCATTTGATTTTCATGAATATGATACCGTTTCTGCTTGAAAAAGATTTGCCTTGCTTTGGAAACATAATAAATAAAATACAAACAATAGGATTTAAAAAAATTGAAGTGGAACTTCAATCAGATAACATTAAACAGTTGATGGCCAAGTTAACTGAAATTGGCGCATATGCTGTTGGAATGAGTTCTTTTGGACCGACCGTTTATTCATTTTACGATAAAACAAACGAACATATAGTGCAAGAAATTAAAGATTATGTTGGTGATGACGGGATTGTTATAACAACTAAAGCCCAAAATCATGGCCATATTCTTAAAAAATAGTGATTATTATGGATATTATTTGTGGAAAGACTTGGATATTTGGTGAAAATATTGATACGGATGTTATTATTCCCGGAAGATATTTAAGAACTTTCAACCCTCAGGATTTGGCAGACCACGTTCTTGAAGGGGAAAGACCTGATTTTACCCAAAATGTTCAAAAGGGTGATGTTATTGTTGCTGGCGAGAACTTTGGATGCGGTTCTTCTCGTGAACAGGCGCCTGTTGCTATTAAGACTGCAGGTGTTGATGCAATCGTTGCCAAATCATTTGCAAGAATTTTTTATAGAAATGCAATAAATATTGGTTTGCCTGTCATTGTAAGTGATATTGAAGCAAAAGACGGTGACGTTATTAGAATTGACTTGTCTGAAGGAAGTCTGATTAATGAAACTTCCGGTGAATCAGCAAGCTTTGAACCATTTAAAGATTTCATGTTAAATATTTTGGAAGATGGCGGTTTGGTAAATCACTATCTTAAAGATGATTAATTTTTTTTATTAGGAGGCATATTATGCAATGTCCAATTTGCGGTTCTGATGATATTGAGATTTTAAATTCAAAAAAGAAAGAATCTAAAAAGAAATTTATGGAAGAATATCTTTTGAAATGTTTTGATTGCGGTCATGTTTTTAAAGATGTTGTTTCTGCTAAAAAACCTAAAGATTATAGACTTATCATATCTGAGCAAAATAAATCCCATAAAACTACAATTGAATTATCTCCAAGTGATGAATTAAAAGTCGGTGATATTTTGCTTTCAGATTTGGGTCAAGTTGAAGTATCAAGTATTGAAGTAAATGACACCAGAGTTAAAAAAGCATTGGTTGAGGATATAGAAACAATATGGGCGACATCTATTGAAATTCCTGCTCGTATAGGATTTTCTGTAGATTTGCATGGAGAGGTCGATTCATATAAATTGGATTTGGAAAGGGATTTTGAAATTGCTCCAGGAGATGTTGTAAAGATTGAAAATCGTATTGTTAAAGTCCATGTCATTAAAACTAATGATAGAAAACTTACTTCAGGATTTGCAAAAGCAGGAGTAATAAAAAGAGTTTATTCAAAACCCGTTAAATTCAATAATTTTGATTATGATTTAACAAACAACATTTTCAAAAAAACTTAAGTTAGTGGGAATTGTTCTATGAAAGTCTATATTGATTCTTATGGTTGCACATTCAACAAGGCAGATGGCCAAATTATGGCAGGCGTTTTAAATGAAAACGACATTGATTTAGTTGACAATGTTGATGATGCTGATGTCATTATCGTTAATACCTGTTATGTCAAACTGCCGACTGAAAATAAGATTGTTTATAAAATCCAGCAGCTTCAGGAAAAATTTCCCGATAAAAAAATAATTGTAAGCGGATGTATGGTTGAGATAGATCCGGAAAAACTGGATGCTATCGGACCTAATTGCAGTTGGATTGGACCTCATCAGTTGAATAAAGCTGCTGATGTTGTAACGAAGACTTGCTGTGGAGAAGTTGTAAGAGAATGCGGTCTTTCCAGGGAAAGTAAAGTTGGTGTTGCAAAAATTACTGATGATAGTTTAATTCATATCATTCAAATTTGTGAAGGT
>CACYVR010000104.1 GCA_902777885.1 uncultured Methanobrevibacter sp. | reverse complement strand
ATTGGAATTACTGCAGGCATTGATGAGTATCCGCTATACTATGATGCATGCAATGAAAAGGGATTATCCATTGCAGGACTTAACTTCGCCGGAAATGCACACTATCTTGATGAAAAAGAAGGAATGATTAATATAGCTCCTTTTGAATTTATCCCTTATCTTTTGGGTAATTTTTCTAAAGTAAGTGAGGTCAGAAAAGCTATTGAAAATATTAATCTCGTAAATATTGATTTTTCCGAAGGCCTTCCATTATCTCCTCTTCACTGGATGATTTCTGATGAAAATGAAGCAATTGTTGTTGAACCTTTAAAAGATGGCTTGAAAGTTTATGATAATCCGGTCGGTGTCTTAACGAACAATCCTCCTTTTGATAAGCAGTTGTTCACATTAAATAAATATATGGGTTTATCAAATAAGAATCCGGATAATATTTTTTCGGATAATTTTGATTTGGATGAATATTCAAGAGGAATGGGAGCCATCGGTCTTCCTGGAGATTTGTCATCTTCATCCAGATTTGCAAAGGTTGCATTTACAAGAGCCAATTCCCACTCTGGCGATGGTGAATCAGAAAGCGTATCCCAATTTTTCCATATTCTGCATTCTGTTGAGCAGCAGAAGGGTTGCACATTTATAGATGATGATTTATATGAGTATACAATATATACCTCATGTTATAATACAAATGAATCAATCTTATATTATACTACATATAACAATAGTCAGATAGCAAAAGTGGAATTGGCAAATGAGGATTTGGACTGTGATAAACTAATATTTTATGAGTTGATGGATGAAGAAAATTTTTTAAATATTAATTAGTTTTAAATCATATTAAAAACAAATATTATTGTGGTGTTTATAAAATGGGTATGTTTTCAAAAACTACTGCTGAAAAAAAATTAGAAGAATTGACCGGCGGGTTCCTGTTAAGTGATGAATATAAGGCCATTCTAAAAGCTAAAGGTATAGATTTAAAAACTGGAGAGCATATTAGAAATCAGCTTAAAGAAGAGATTAAATTAAATATTGTCAGTCATGAAGGCTTGGAAACCAGACTTCGTTATCTGATTAATCAAAATGCAACTAATGCTCCACAAAAGCCAAGTGAAACCAAAGAGGAGCCTTCTGTTATAATAGCCGAATCTTCACTTAAAAGATATGGTGATGAAGTCAAATCCCTTAAGGTAGAGTATGATGCCAAAGAGAAAGTTGTTATCAATTTAATTGAGAAATCTTTCGCTCCACCCCAAATAACTTATGATAAATTTATGGATTCTGTAAATAACTGCAGTAAAGTATTCAATAATCAGGTGGATTCTGCTTTAAGTATTATTCAGTTAACTAAACGTGAAACGCCTAGGATTGATACCGAATTGGAACAAAAAATTACTAATATGAAGACCATCATATCTCATGTGGATGATTTAACAAATGAATTAATCATTAGTTTAAGTTCAAATAAGAAAGGCAATTCCGACGTTGAGAATTTATTTGATGATATGAAGGATTTAATAGATTCTGTAAAAAAATATGATTAATAACAAGTTAAATACATAACTATAAAACTAATCACACTAATATAATTATATATTACTATTTTAAGAGGTATTGAAATGTCTGAATTTTCACTTGATATTGATAAAATAGAAAATGAAGTAAATGATACAATTAAGGTAGAACAAGAAAAATTAGAAAATTCAAATCTTAAAACTCAGGCTGATAAAAATGCGGTTGCCATTTTTGATGCTGATTTTAGCAATCCTTCTGAGAGAGAAAATATTTTAAAACCATTGGATGATTTTGGTTTGAATGATATGGCAAGGTCTTCACAGAGGAACCAACTTTTAAGTACACGTTTTGTTGACTTAAAGAAAGGCAGTTCAGAATCAGAAAATATCGGTGATAAATTAGCTGAACTAAATTATCAAATGAAGGATTTGGATCCAAGTAAAGTGGATTTTGCTAAAAAAGGAGTTTTGGGAGATATTTTTAATCCTGTAAGAAAATACTTCACAAGATATCAAAAAGCAGAAGTGGCTATTGCTCAAATTATTGATTCACTTGATAACAGTAGTAAAATATTGCAGAATGATAATACAACCCTTATTGCAGAGGAAAACTACTTGAGAGAAGTGACAAAAAAGCTTCTTGCAGATATTGAGCTTGGAAAAGATATGGATGCATCTATTGAAATGCAAATACAAAAAGCAGAGATTGATGGAGTTGATCCGGAAAAAATATCCTTTGTAAAAGAAGAGATATTATTCCCATTAAGACAAAGAATCATGGATATGCAGCAGATGATTGTAATCAACCAGCAAGGTATCGTATCTTTAAACGTTATCAGAAGAAACAACAAGGAGTTAATCCGTGGAGTTCACCGTGCTAAAAACGTAACGGTCACTGCATTAAGAACAGCTGTCATGGTTGCAAGTGCATTGTATGACCAAAAGCTTGTAATGGATAAAATCACTATCCTAAATGAAACTACAGGAGACATCATCGAATCCACTTCACACATGCTTAGAGATCAAGGTGCTGAAATTCAAAAGTCAAGTGCCGAAGCTATGATTTCACCTGAAATCCTTCAAAATGCATTTAATGAAGCTATTCAGGCAATTGAAGAAGTAAGTGCATATAAAGAAGAAGCCCTTCCTAGAATGAAAGAAACCATTATGGTTTTCAGCAATATGGCCGATGAAGGTCAAAAAGTAGTCGATAAACTAGAAACCGGAAATAAAGATTTAATCGGATGATTATGAAATGTTATAACTGCGGCTTTGAAAACGATGATAACCGATCATTTTGTCATGAATGTGGCGTCAACTTAAGAAAAGACGACATGGAAACTTTCAAGGAAAATGTTGATGTTTTAAATAAGGAGTTTGATGTTGATAAAAGAAGGTCTAATTTACCTCCAAAGAATTCCATAAAAGCTAAACTGTTGTATAAGGAGGATAAATACTCCGGCAGGTTAAGGTTGGCTAAAACAAAGTGCGCTTCAATAATTGTATTTTCATCCTTTTTCTTTTTTTCACTGATTATATCATCATTTACAGGAAATATTTTCATGGCATTGTTTATAGCTATTGCCTTCGGGTTACTGTTTGCCATTCCCGTTGCAATAATAGGTACAGTTATAGGTTATGTCATTGATAAGATAACTCATTAGCGTTCAACTACAATCTTGCCGCTAATGTGCTCTATCTTTAATTCAAAGACTTCTGTTCTATCCAATAATCTTTTAATTTCTTTTTCCACAGCTTCTTCGGTTGGGAAAAACTTATTTCCCAAATATCTTAATTTTTCTATTTTTTCACTTTCATCTGTTAATGTTTTGATTTTTCCAAAAACAATTACGCTATTGAATGTATACCACCATTCATCGTCTTTTTTAACTCCGCTGTCAATTACGCAGTAGGATGCTTTTGGATATTTTTTAATGGCATCGATTTTGTGTCCCTCTCTTGCTCCATGAAAGTAGATTTTCCCGTCAACATATACATGACTCATTGGAATGGAATAAGGATAATCGTCATCTCCAAGAAGAGCTAAAACTCCTCGAGGTTCATTAGTTAGTATATCAATACAATCTTTTTTAGGCAATTCCTGTTTTTGACGTCTCATTTTTCTAAACATTGTATCACAATCATTTATATGTAACTTTATAAATTTTATATGGTTCCATGCTGTATACTTTATTAAACGTGACATTGTTACTGTTTAATGCCTCTAAATTTTTTGGAGTAGATATATAACTGACATTTAATTTTTCTAAATCATTCACAGTTAAGTTAATTGAAATAAGGTCCGGTGAAAGTAAAGTAAATGTCGTATTAGTATTATTGTTAAAATCAACTTTGATATGTGAATACCTATTATAAATATCTTTATATGTGCCGTTTGAATCTAACTGTTGCCATTTTTCCATGTCCGGATAAGTATGTACAGAATTAATTGTTTTGGCTCCCACAGTTATAAAATAGTTACTAGGAATATCCTGAACCAGCCATTTGGCATTAGGGTCTTGATCAACAATATTTTTAACTTCATGAGTAAAGTTATTTTCAAATACTACATCTGTGCCGTGGTCAATAGGATTAACTAAAGCTCCCGCCGCAAATGTGATGAAAACAATTCCAATAAGCAATGCCATTTTTCCTTTTCTGTCATGAGCCATTAATATTAAACTAAAAGCGATTGAACAAATAATGACTGAACAAATTATCATCCAAGTCAGATAGTAATCGGAATAAAAGAATGTGGATAAATAAACAACGATAATAGATAGAATCACTGAAAATATGATGATTAGTTTTTTATCTGCAAATTCTTTCAAGCTGGCCAGTGACCTGATTAGAATCAATACGCTAATAAATGTAACTACACTAAATAGCCTTGAAGTTTTAATATGGTTTCTTAATGTAATTGAAATAATGGAATCCGGTAACTGAACAAAGAAAAATACTAGGAATAATAAATATAATGCCACCAATCCGATGAGCAATTTATCTTTAGTTTTCTGTTTGACTAAAACGATTAATGAAACGATTAATGGTATTGGGAAGAAATCTATGAAAACAGAATTTTCAACAGTATTTACTGGGATATTAACGGATATGCAGTATTGAGGAGTATTTTAATGGTATCCATGGAATTGTTTAATATGTGGGCCATTATGGCTGCAAATATTAAAAATGAAGTAAAAATAATTAAAATATCTTTTTTGTCATATGAGAAATTCTTCCTGTTTTTTAAGAATATCCAAATTCCAAGCAATACGAATACATAAGCAAATGGTATTTGCCAGGAAGGATAAAATACTATTAAAAATCCACCTATACAGATTA
The DNA here is from genome assembly GCA_902777885.1 of uncultured Methanobrevibacter sp. GTDB lineage: Archaea > Methanobacteriota > Methanobacteria > Methanobacteriales > Methanobacteriaceae > Methanocatella. The sequence continues at coordinate 1,364 of CACYVR010000104.1, read as the reverse complement.
TCATCCCTAATGCAGAGAGAATTCTTTTTGCGAAATCTGTTGTATTCATATAGAAATTAATTAATAGAACTCCCAACTGGATTTGTTATTAACATTCCAGTTTCAAAAGAAATTAATGCTAAAACTACAAATCTTGCAACCCAAAAAAAGGACAATCCCATACCTGGATTTAAAAACAGATACCCTATGTTAAATGGTCTGAATATAACGGCAATATCTAAAATAGCTTGTCCGTATACAATGAACATGTCGGTAGGTGCGGCTCTTACAATTTCAGAAAAATAGCTAAAATGGTTTGGATACTGTGAAAATGCAAATAATGTGTTTACAAGATATTCATCAGATCTCATGAATCGTGATATGCCAAATAAAGGCTTGTGATTAACGCCAAATATATTCAATTCACTGATTGATGAACCGTGTATTTGAAATATTACGCAAACAGCTATTACTATAACTGATAGGGGGTATCTGTATTTATAAATAAAATCAAAGACCTTTTCTCTTAAATTATCATCATAAAGAATTCTAAATAGAATGAATGTCAGTATAAAAAATAGTATGAGTATGTATCTTTTAAAGAAAAATGTTTCTATTAAATTTCCAATGTTTAATTGTGTTTCGACAGATAGTACATACATTTCAATTAAAAAAGATAAAAGAAATGCTGAAATAACGGATAACAGTAATCTTTGATTTTTATTTATGTTCATGTTATTATTTTTTATTTTTTTGATAAATAAATGTTTTATTTAATAATTTTATATTTCTTTTTACTATTTTCTCTTTTCCTTGAGTCCATATCAACTAAATCATATATTAATTTATTTTTTAGCAATAATCTCCATACTTTATATGTTTCATATATGAAATCTTCATTTAAATCGATATTTTCTTTGATTAATGGACACTCATAGGGATACTGGCTTTCATCAAAGATTAAATAGAAATGGTTGTTTTTGTCGATGTGGGGTATTAATGGAAAGGTTCTGCATTGTATTGGTCTGATTTCCCGTTCACAATTAGGAGGATTTAAACATTTAACTGTATAAACGCCTTTTTTACATGAATATGGATAGTTAATTTCTTTTATATCGAAATGTTTAAGTTCAAATGTTTCACTTGACTCATACATTGATTCTTCGCCTGGAAGGAGGTATATTATCAAATCATCATTTGAATAGTCCTCATCATCGTATACGCAGCAGGTCTGACCGCATAATTTTCCGCAGTCATAGTCTAGCGGCGATACATTATTTAATTTTTCATATATTTTTTCTATCATTTCTTTTTTGATTTCCATAGTTGCCAATATTTTTGTATTTCAGATAATTTAAAAATTATTGCTTAAAAACTAATGCCAT
>CACYVR010000103.1 GCA_902777885.1 uncultured Methanobrevibacter sp. | reverse complement strand
AGCAGGTTCTGGAGATGCTCAAACCTTGCACACTTTAAACAGTACAGCTATTGCAACTGAAAGAACAATGTGCTGTATTTTGGAAAACTACCAGCAGCCTGATGGCAGTGTTAAAGTTCCTGAAGTGCTTGTTCCTTACATGAATGGAAAAACTGTCATTGAAGCTAAAAAATAAATTATCAATTTTTATATGTGTTTTTACACATTTTAACTATTTTTTTAACACCTTTTCAGAATCAAACCAATAAAAATATATAATCCATCAACCAATTAAGAATTAATGCAAAACTAATTGTGGGAGTGATATCATGTCAATCAAGGAAAAGTTAATATCACAGGGTTATAAAGCTTATGAAAATGATGAAATAATAGTTTTTTGGAAACCTGACTTATGTGAACATGCAACGGAATGTATAAGGGGAAACAATAAGGTTTTTGATGTTTCAAGAAGGCCGTGGATTGATTTATCACAGGCACCGGCTAGTGAAATTGCAGAAATCATAGACAAATGTCCTTCTGAAGCTCTAAAATATGTTCTCAAATGAATAAAATCTGAATAGGTGTTTGATTGGATTTAAATAATATTATAGTAATTTTGCTGGTTATTTTAATTTTAATTGTTGCTGGTGGAATATTTTTCATTTTCAATAACAGTAATTTCAATGCTGATAAAATAGCCAATAATACAACTAATTCCAATGCTGGCATAATGGCCAACAATTCCATAATTCTAATGTTAATGTTGAGAAAGTTAACACTGAAACGGTTAGCAGCAGTGAAAGTAGTTCAGGCAGTAGTGGCACTCATACGGTAATGGGTGAAGATGGCTGTTATTATGTGGTTGATGATAATGGAAATATTTTACAGTCTTTAGGCAAAAGTAAGAAATATTATCCTAATGACCCTAATAGTGTAAATTATCCTGATGCCGAGCCTGGAGGGAGATACATTCATAAATCATGAGAAAATTTTTAAATCAGGACTAATATAATTATTCTTATGAAAACTATTGTTATTAATGCAAGTCCTCGTAAAAAATGGAATACTGCAGAAATTATGCAATCTGCTCAAAAAGGAGCGGAATCTGTAGGTGCTGAAACTAAATATGTTAATTTATATGATTTATCTTTCAAAGGCTGCAGGAGTTGTCTGGTCTGCAAACTAAAAGACAAAACTAAAGGTAAATGTTATTGGAGAGATGACTTATCACCGTTAATTGAAGAAATACTGGATTCAGATGCATTGCTTATAGGTTCACCTATATATTTCGGAGAGCCGACAAGTGAATTTCGAGCATTGGTTGAAAGACTGATATTTTGCATAATGTCTTATGATGATGGATCCAGCTATTTTACGGGCAAAGTAAATGTCGGTATTTTCTATACGATGAATGCACCTATTCAATATTATGAAAACTCAATGAAGGATAATCTATCAAGCATTGAATTTCTCTTTTCATTTTTAAATGGTGAAATTGTTACATATCCCGTTTGCGATACCATACAGGTAAGTAAATATGCTAAATATAATATGGCGGGTTTTTCACAAGAGGCTAAAGAAAAGCAATGGATTTTACAGTTTCCAAAGGATTTGGAAAAGGCATTTGAAATTGGAGCAAATTTAAGTAAAATCTAATTGTCTGGGCTGTTTTGCATAAATGTATTTTTACAAAATATCAAAAATAAGATTGGGGAAATAAGAAAAATAGAATAAATTAGGCCGAATTTTAATCAAAAAAATTCAAACCTCTAAATTAGTAAGATTATTATCGTAATTATCGCCGAAATCGTATATTGTGCTGAAGAAATGTGTTTCTTTGGATAAGTTTTCTTCATTAATGTCGGATTCATTGGATGTAACGTCAGTTTTATTTTCAAAATCGGTTATTATAGTAAGATTATTGTCGTAATTATCGCCGAAATCGTATATTGTGCTGAAGAAATGTGTTTCTTTGGATAAGTTTTCTTCATTAATGTCGGATTCATTAGATGCAACATCTTGTGTATCAACATTATCAAGATTTGTTTCAAAACTACAATTTTCCATTGGGGAATCATTATAAATAGGTCCTGAAATACAATTTTCCATATTATCTCCAGCACAAGCACATGAAAGACTTGTGAATGCGATTAATATTGCCATTAAATAAAAGATTATTCTAGACATAATATTATTCTTCACATAATAATTTATAAGTAGCCATCAATTACATGTACGCATTATTTTTATACACTTATCCTAAGGCATACTTATTAATTTATAAAATAATTTATTTTTATAATATATAAATATTTTCGAATGTAAGTGCTTACTTACATCGTTATTTGTAATAATTCTCTGATTTATTAGGTTGGAGATGAATTAAAGATGAATTGTGGAAGTATATTTATTATAAATAATTAGTTGTTTCTTTTATTTCTTTTTAATTGTTAAATGATAATTTAAATTGGTATATATTAAGACATTTTTTAATCCTAAAAATGTATTTTTGCAGACCATCTAAAATAATAAGAAAAACAATTTAATTTAGGCCCTAATCATTTATATTATTTAAATTTAAATATCTTGACAGACTATTAATTAACATGACAGATTTTGAAGAAATAATTAAAACAAGAAGAAGTATTCGTGAATATCAAGATAAGGATGTTAGTGATGAAGATATTTTAAAGATTTTAAAGGCTGGAATGCAGGCTCCAGGTTCCAGATTAGGCGCCGAACCATGGGAATTCGTTGTCATTAAAAACAAAGAAACATTGGCTGAGCTGGCTGAAATCAAGCCTAGAGTAAAAACTGCACCTGTTGCAATATTGCTCGTTGCAAACATTGAAAGGGCATTTTACAAGCTCCATTGGCAACAGGACATGTCAGCTGCTGCTGAAAACATGCTTCTTGAAGCGGTCAACTTGGGCTTGGGAGGTCTTTGGAATGGTGTGGCACCAACTGAAGATACAATGCAGAAAGTTGCTGATTTGTTTGGCCTGGATAATGAAAATCAGAAACCTTTCTGTGTAATAACCTTAGGTTATCCTGCTGATGGGTGGGAAAACAAGTTCATGGACAAATTCGATGAGGAACGAATTCATTATGAAAAATACTGAGTATGATTTTGAAAGTGTCGTTGATAGAAAAGACACTGATTGTCTTAAATGGGATTTGTTTGATGATGAGGTCCCAATGTGGGTAGCAGATATGGATTTTAAGGTAGCTCCTCAAATCCAAAAAGCTATTCAAAAAAGAGCAAATCATCCAATTTATGGATATACTATTGTTCCCGATGAGCTTTTTGAAGCCTACATTAACTGGTGGGATTCAAATTACAATCTTAAAATGTCAAGGGAAGATATGGCATATTCCACTGGGGTAATGCCGTCTATTTCATCAATGATAAGGTGCTTGACTGATGAAAATGATGAGATATTAATACAGTCACCAGTCTATCATGTATTTTACTATGTAATAGAGGACAATAATAGAAAAGTCCTGGAAAATGAGTTAATCTATGAGGATGGGGTGTATAAAATAGATTTTGACGACTTGGATGAAAAGCTTTCAAGAGTTAAGTTAATGATTCTTTGCAATCCCCAAAATCCTGTCGGTAAAATATGGTCTGAGGAGGAATTATCTAGAATTTCTGAATTGTGTAAAAAACATGATGTTATTTTGATAGCTGATGAAATCCATTGTGATTTAACTGATCCTGGAGTCAAATACAATCCATTTGAAGTTAATGACAATGTGATAAGATGTATTTCTCCGTCCAAATCATTTAATATTGCAGGTTTTCAAAGTTCTGTTGTCCATACGATAAACAATGAGCTTTTAGAAAAGATTAAAACCCAGATGCATGTTGACAGTTCAGATTCATGCAATGTATTTGCAGCTGCTGCAGTAATTGCCGCTTATAATGAATCTGGTGAATGGCTTTCTCAACTCAAGAAAGTCATATATAGAAATAAGCAAATAGTTAAGGATTTTTTAGCTGCTGAATTGCCGGTCATAAAATTGGTTGAATGCGATGCAACATATCTCCTGTGGCTTGACTGTTCGGCAATTGATGTTAATTCAAAAATATTATCTGAATTTTTAAGATCAAATCAGGGATTGTTCTTATCTGCAGGAATAGACTTCGGGGAATGTGGAGATAACTTCCTGAGGATGAATATAGCCTGTCCTGAAAAATTGTTGATTGATGGTCTTCAAAGGTTAAAAGGCGGAATAATCAGTTTAAACAATATAAAACAATTTTAAAATAAAAAAAATAAAGGGTTTCGAAATTTAGTCATTTGCTAAATTATCGAAATATCCTTGGATGAATATAACTGGAGTTCCTTTATCTCCGGAACCACTGGTTAAATCACATAGAGAACCGATTAAATCGGTCAATACTCTTGGAGTTGTTCCTTCAGTAATCATTTGTCCAGTCAAGTCTTTATCTTTGGTTCTTATTTCATCTTTAATAGCTTCTTTTAATTCATCGCCTTTTAAATCACCGAATTTATTATCAGAAACATATTTTAATTTGATTTCATTTGGAGTTCCTATCAATCCATCGGTATGTGCTGGTGAAACAACAGGATCTGCTAGTTCCCAGATTTTTCCAACAGGATCTTTGAATGCACCGTCACCGTAAACCATTACTTCAATCTGTTTTCCGGTAAGGTCTATTAATCTTTTTTGAACTTCTCTAACTAATTCGTCACCTGTTTTTGGGAATAGTTTTAATTTTTCTTCTGTTGCTTTGTTGGAACCAAGTAATCCGTAATCTGGATTGGAACCTGAACCGTCGATAGGTTCAACCAGGATTTGGTGTAAACCATATACATTAGCTCCAAGGTCTTTAAGTAATTTTACGGTCTTTTCTCTTGTATGAATGTCACAGGTTAAGACGTCGTTATTATAATCGAGAATTGTTTTTATATCGTTTGAGAATACGAATTCAACTTCACAGTCTTCACTTTCGATTAATTCCCTGTAGAAATCAATCATGTTAATGCCTGTGAATGGGTGAACCCATGAGCCGAAAGTTTCTGTATATTCATCTTCGGAAATAACACTTCCTAAGTGGAATTCACTTTGGTCTAAAATTTCTTCATCTAAAATGCCGTTTCCCACTTCATCTGCCGGAAAAGATGTTAATAATGTAATCTTGTCCATTCCTCTTGCAATACCTTTTAAGATAATTGAAAATCTGTTTCTACTTAAAATAGGATTTACAACTCCAATGTTTTTGGATGGGAATTTATTCTCCAAATCTTTGGCAACATCATCTACAGTTACATAATTTCCTTCAGAAATTCCTACAACCGCTTCGGTAATTGCAACAATATCTTTATCCCTAAATTCAAATCCTTCACTTTCTTTAGCAGCCATTACTGAATCTACAACTATTGTAGCTAAATCATCAT
>CACYVR010000102.1:5163-5771 GCA_902777885.1 uncultured Methanobrevibacter sp. | reverse complement strand
CAATATGATATATAAATGTAATGAAAAAATGAAATGTAGATAAAATCTAGTTAAATAATTTAAATATCAATATAACTGCTGAAAATACAGTAAAATCTGCTTAAACCATTAATAAGAAAGATAGCTTCAAATATTAAAAAAGAAGAAAAAGTTTAGGTTTATTAACCTAAATATATTTTTTTAAAAAGTTTTCAAACTCGAATAATGTTCTATTTAGAGACTCCATACCATAATCATCATTTTTAATGTCTTCCAGGCTATCCTTTGACCAGAAAGAAGCACCCAAATTAGATCCGAAGGGTCCGCCACTTACAGGAATAATACCATGAATCATAAAATAAGTAATGTTTTTTAAATGAGCAAAATCCGCACCGCCTGTTCTGTCTCCTCCAACGGCAATGCTCATGCCAATCTTTCCTCTTAAAAGATTATAATCAACAGCTTCAAGAGCACGTGTCCTATCCATAATGGCTGCAAGATTACTTGAAATGCCCCCGCTTTGAACAGGAGTTGCTAAAATTATTCCGTCGGCTTTTTTCAAATTTGTATAAACTTCAGACATATCATCGTCAATGATACATTTTTTATTCTCCAAACAGTAATCACAG
>CACYVR010000102.1:0-5130 GCA_902777885.1 uncultured Methanobrevibacter sp. | reverse complement strand
GCTTGATAATCTTTCCCACACATGAAAACAATTTAGTATCAAAACCATTATTTTCCAATTTGGTTAAAGCATCTTCAATTACATATTCAGTAGTGCTTGCTCTGGGACTTCCACAAATTCCAAAAACTTTCATTTCAACCACAACCAATTAATTATATTTTATTTTTTTTAGGATAAAAAATTTATTTACATTTTTTTTAGGATAAAAAATTTATTTACATTTAAAAATATACACAATATTTATAATATCCAAATATCATAAATTAATATAATAGTAATTATTTGAGGAATTATTCATGAAAATAGGGCATGGTATTGTAAAAAAATATTCTAGGGAATATCACAGAACTTTAAAAACTGGAGAGAAAAAGAAATACACAACCGAACAGATTCAGATTACAGTGCCAAAAAATGAAGATATTTATTCTAACAAAGAAAAGCTGAAATAGAAACCTTCAATAATCTAGAAGAAGAATTACATGCAAATAGAGTAGCTAATTATTTATATATGATGGAAGTGGAAAAGTTGGAGCAATTACTTAAAAATGAAGATTCCTCAGAATATGAAAAAACAATTGAAGAACTCAAACAAGAGCTTCATTCAAAAGAAAATGAAATACAGATTTTAGAAGCACAAAATGCTGAAAGTAAAAATGATACATTAGCTATTCTAAAAGAAGAAAACGATAAAATAAAAACCAAGCACACCAGATTAATTGAAGAAAATGAAAATCTTAAAAATAAATACGTGAATATGAAAATCGAAAATGAAAACTTAAAAACTAAATATTCAAGTATTAAAGAAGAAAATAAAAACCTTAAAACCAAATGTTCCACCCTGAAAGAAGAGCGTGCTGACATCAAGTCAAGTTACGATAATGTTACTTCCAAATATGACCAGCTTAAACAGGAAAACCTCAATACTAAAACATCATATGCAGAAATGTATGAAGTTAATGAAAGTTTAGAAAAAGATTATGACGATTTACGTCTTGATTATAATGATTTGGTTGATAAATATAATGACTTGGAAGAAGAGTTTTATAAATTGAGGTCCACTAAAACTCGTGATGAATATATTGCGAACAGAGTTAAAGAATTTATTTTAAATAAAGAAGTTTAAAATTGATAATCATCCTTAAATTCAGGATTCCATCTTTTTAGTCCAGGTATGAACGTTGTAGTAATACCTGTTGCAACAGTTTCAGGCAATCTTGGATTTTTTTCCATCATCTCTTCTGATTTGCGGACAATCATTTCATTTAATGTTATGTCCGGTTCAGTGTATTTGCCGTCCTGAAAACAATCTTTACAGAATTCAGGGTTAAGGCTGCCATCCTCATTTGTTCCGTAATCTTCTTTTACAATAGGTCTGCCACAAGAATTACAAAAACCCATGAAAATACCTCATTTTTAAAAAAAAATAGAAAAATAAATTAGAAATTAATCTAATTTACTTGTTCGTCTTCATCCATTGCAAGTCTCATATTATCTGGGTCCGGTGGGAAATGAGCTAAGAAGTCTTGAGCGGATCTTCTAACGTCTCTTGAACCAATAATATATCTGCCTGCAATAATGACATCTGCACCTTTGTCAATAGCTTCTTCAACATTTTCAGGAGTGATTCCACCGGCAACTGCTATAAGGCCGCCGCCTAGGATTTCCTTAATCTTTTTGATGTTACCCCATTCAGTCATTTCACTGACGTCTTCACCTTTTTCAGCCTTATAGGTTTCAAGGTCAACGTTTCTGTGTAACAATACTATATCAGGTTTTAAATCATCAGGCAATTGTGATAATTTATCTTCAAAGTTGGCAACATTCATCATGTCCAGGATAGCATAGATACCTTGTTTTTGGGTTTCATGAATAGCTTTCTTAATAGATTCAATAGTACCTAACCCGGAAATAGCTACTGCATCAGCAGTTGCATCAGCTGCCATTTTAATTTCAACACGGCCGACATCTAAAGTTTTTAAATCGGCAATGATAAATGCAGATGGGCGAAGAGCTCTAATATCTTCAACTACACCAACACCGAATTTTTTAACAAGCGGAGTACCTGCTTCGATAAGTACTCTTTCCTTATCAGGTAAATTATCCAGGATGTTAGCCATTGCTTCTTTACTGTCCAGGTCAAGTGCAACTTGCAAGTATGGTGGAGACCAAAGTTTTTGTACTCTGAATCCCATAATTGGGTGGGTTCCACGATCTTTTTCTGCAAGGACTTTATCAATTGATGGGTATCCTTCCATAGCTCTTCTAATAGCTAATTTAGTTGCACCATAGTTATACTGATAAATTTTTCTGAAATCTTTTGCAGAAGGATCAATAAATACACTAACGTTAATAACAATATCTTCTACGATTTCTTTTGGAATGTATCCGTCTTCTACTGCATCAGCCACTGCTCTTGCAACAGCAGTTTGTGCAGGTCCAAAAATTTTACTTGCATCCTCTAAATCACCAACAGTTACTTTAGGAATAATTAAAGTTGCTGGTTTAGTCAATAAGTTTGGTCTGATTACACTAGTTAATGGAGTATGACCAACTGAGAGGTTAGATAATCCATTAGCGAAAGCTTGACCAACAGGACCGAATTTATCACCAATCAATAAATCGATGTGTGCTAATTCCGGACCGTCTCCAATAAGAGCTTCTCCTATTTTATACATTGGTTCCATTAAATTTCCTCCGTTATATAATAACACTTAATAGTTTATTTTTATTTGTAAATATAATTATTGGAAGTTTATCCTTTTTGAGATGTCTTTTGGTAAAGGTAATCTTCTGAAAGGCATTCCTTTAGTTTTTTCATTAATTTCTGAAATTAATTCATCTACATCCATATCGACTTTCTGGCCGGTTTCACGTACTGTGACTTGGAATCTGCCGGATTCTGCTTCCTTATCTCCTATGACAAATATGTATGGTATCCATTCTTTAGAAGCGGCTCTAATTTTTTTACCAACACTTTCATCACGGTTGTCAATATCCACACGAATGTTGGAAGCATTAATTTTTTCATAGATTTCTTCGGCAAATTTTTCATGATCTTCTCCAACAGTAATTATTCTGGCCTGTATTGGACTTAACCAAGTAGGTAACATTGGAGATTTTTCATTTAATTCAATAGCTGTTTTTTCAAGCATTGCACATAAAACCCTTTCAATACTGCCTGTTGGAGAACAGTGAAGGATTGTCGGATTATGTTGTTTGCCGTCTTCACCCAGATATTCAATATCAAACCTTTTACCGCTTTCAACATCGATTTGAACTGTAGGGTTTTCAATTGGGCGTCCTAAGAAGTCAATATTTGCCAAATCAATTTTACAAACCCAGTAATGATGTCTTTCAGGTAAAATCTCTAAAAGTATTGGTTTTTGGAACTTGGATGCTATTTCATACATCCAATCCTCATTTTCTTCAAAGAAATCCTGGGTGGCTCTGAAAATTACTTCAAAGTCCAAATCCAAATCATTTCCTGTCTGCATACACATGTCGGTTTGGGCTGCAAACTCATCTAATGATGCAGGCACATCAGCACAGAATGAGTGGAAATCCGGCATTGTAAATGCTCTTAGTCTTTTAAGACCAACAACTTCTCCTTTTTTCTCATATCTGAAACTGTATGTAGATAATTCATAAAGTTTAGCAGGCAGGTTTCTCCAGGTTAAAAATGAATTTCCCATGACTCTGAATGCACCGAAACAGCATGCAAACCTAAGCATTAAATTCCTTTTGGTATCGGTTCTGTATTGTCTTTCGCCGAATTTGTAGGCATGCTGATATATTGCCTCATTATCCAAATCATAGAAAATTGGAGTTTCAATAGGCATTGCACCCTGATCAACTACCAAATTATAAACATAATCTGCTAAAAGGTCACGTATCAAACGTCCTTTCGGATACCATTTGAGGTTTCCGACATCTGATGCGGCTTCATAATCACAAATTTCCTTTTCCCTCATTAACTTAACATGAGGAGGTTCGCCTTCATCGGATGCTCCCTGACCCAGTTCATAGTCAACAAGTTGCTTGAAAGCCTTATTTTCAAACTTGAAGTCATCTATTTCAGTAATTTTATTTCCTTCAAGGATTTGCCATTTGGAAGGTTTACGCTCTATTTTTTCTTCTTCTGTGTCTGCAGTGATTGTTCTTGAAAGTTCACTTAACGGGTGTCCTTTACAGGATATTTCAAATGCCTTATACCAGCCGAAAGGTACTCTTTGAACATTCAAATCTTCAGCTAAAAGTGCCTGTTCTGCATCTTTTAAAATTTCAACAGCCACTTTTGGTGAGCTTAATGAAGAAGATAAATGTGCATATGGATATAAAACAATATTTTCTGCATTTATCTGGTCATTAGTTTTTAAAACTTCCTTGACAAGATTTTGAACAATTCCTTGAGGATTATCTTCATCTTCTTTTTCAACCGCTGTAAATACAACTAAAGAATCATCAAAAGAGCCATCATGTTTGGCTTCTTCAATTTCTTCAGCCACAGGGGTTTTCTTTTTAACATTGTAATTTAAATAATCAGAATGAATCAATAGTATTCTCATTTGACCACCATATATTATGATTTAATTTTTGGTTTTAATAATATTTAAATACAATTAAAAACATAGAATAGAAAATGAAAAAAATACTTTACATATTTTTATTTGTAATTTTTATTTCATCAATTGCAGCAGCCAGCGCAAGTGATGCAAATGAAACAATTATTACAGATAATATACAAGACAATATTCATCCCAACAGTGATGAATCATTAAATCCAGAAACTAATGACGATGAATTCGACTCTACAAAAAATGAAACTTGTGAATCAATTAATATTGTTTTTGGCGGAGAATATGATGGCCCGACATTCCCTTCATCAAAGCCATATCCTCATAACACATTGTATTATTTTACATTTACCGATGCCAACATAACAGAAAATATTGAGACGCATTACACATATGAATTTCCATTAAACATTACTTCTCACTTTACAATGCATGTAAACATTGAATTTACTGGAGGTTATGAGGAATATGAAAATGCCACGACTGCCATGGTATATATCGATGACATATCTGTCCTTAACACAACCATCAGTGAAGGTTCACATACATTAAAAAT
>CACYVR010000101.1 GCA_902777885.1 uncultured Methanobrevibacter sp. | reverse complement strand
CACAATACTGCCTGGAATCACTATTGGTGACGGGGCGATTATTGCTGCAGGAGCCGTAGTCACAAAAGACGTTGCAAAAAACACAGTCGTCGGAGGAGTTCCCGCACGATACATTAGAGATGTAAAACTTTGAATCGGTTTTCATATTCAAAATAAAAAAGAGTGATGATATGTTATTTATTAAAAAAACTTCTATAATACTTATTATTTTAAGTTTTTTACTTTTATCTGGAGTTAATGCTCAAAATAATGATAATATGGAAAATAATCCTGCAACAAAAGAGTTGGTAAAAAAATTAGAAACAGGCAATGTTAGTGTCAATGCAACAGATTACGGGAATTTTGAAAAAGTTGGAGATTTAGGTTTTTCACTACCGGCTAATGATGAAAATATAAAAACTGAACCCGGAGATATTGTATTATATCAGAAAAATCAAATATCTGTTTTTTATGACTCCCATTCATGGAGTTATACAAAATTAGGTAAAATACAAAATGCCAGTGATTTAAAAGAGATCTTAGGTTCAGGCAACACTACATTAGAATTCAGTCTGAAATAATTTAAAAAAAATAGTTAGTTAAAAATATTAACTAACTTAAAAATTTTCTTTGTAGAACTCGGCAATTTTATCGAAAGGAATAATATCCAAATCATCATATAAATCCGTGTGAACAGCATCAGGGATGATTAATAATTCCTTATTGTCTCCGGTTAATTTTTCAAATTCATCTTTAGACATATAACATGAGTGTGCATTTTCTCCATGGATTATCAAAACTGCTGATCTGATTTCATCAGAATATGCGATAATTGGCTGTGAGATAAATGAAATACAACCAATAGCATTCCATCCGTCATTTGAGTTTAGAGAACGTTTATGATATCCTCTTTCTGTTTTGTAATAATCATAGTAATCTTTTACAAAGAATGGAGCATCATCAGGAAGTGGATCAACTACTCCACCAGCTCTTACATATTCACCATTTTTATAGTCCTGTGTTCTTTGATTGTTTAGCATGACTTTCATTTCATATCTTGCATCAGGACTGTCTGCTTCATCAAAATATCCTTTTGCGTTAATGCGTGTCATATTATACATTGTTGATGTAACTGTAGCTTTAATACGAGTATCAATTGAAGCTGCATTTAAAGCCATTCCTCCCCAACCGCAAATACCGAGAATTCCAATTCTATCACTATCCACTTTATCATTTGTCGCTAAAAAGTCAACTGCAGCCTGGAAATCTTCAGTGTTAATGTCTGGAGATGCCATATAGCGAGGTTCACCGGAACTTTCACCAGTAAATGACGGGTCAAAAGCAATTGTTAAAAATCCCCTTTTAGCTAATTCCTGCGCATATAAACCAGAGGACTGTTCTTTAACCGCACCGAATGGTCCTGAAACAGCAACAGCTGGCAATTTTTCATTAGCTTCTTTAGGTTCGTATAAATCTGCAACCAAAGTGAACCCATATCTATTTTTGAATGTAATTTTTTCATGATTTACTTTATCACTTTTAGGAAAAACTTTATCCCATTCTTTTGTTATTTCAGTATTATTCATAGTAAACACCTACAGTTATTATATATTAATATGATAATATATAATAGTTGCATTTGTCAACAATTACAAAATGCAATTTAACATGCATATTACAATAATTAAAAATTTATAAAAAGACTATAATACAACATAAAATGATGCATTATTATATAATAAGGTTTTTTCCAACACATAACAATTTTTTCAAATAAATCAATATTGATTGAAATCATTAATCTGTCAAACGTTTAATTTGACCTGCATCTAAAAAAAGAAAGAAATAAGATAAGTTATCTTATTCTGTTGTAAACAAATGCTCCAATTGTAATAATCACAAATACGCCTATTATAATTAATGCATTTTGGATAACATTAACTAAGAAACTGCCAACTGATTTCAAGAAGTCTAAAATTGCTTGAATTAAAGCTATGAGCTGATTGATTAAATCTATAATGAAATTTATTAAGGCAAGCAGCAAGTTTAAAATCCACTGTATAAGCGCTATAATTGCAGAGATAAGCGACATGATTAAATTCAGTATATATTCAATTAAACCTATAAGCTGCTGAATAGCTTCCAATACCATAGCCAATAATTTTAAAAGCCCATCAAGTTCTTTCCATATCGATTCAAGCATGTTTAAAAATTTTTCAATAGCATCCATCAACGACTGAATTTCAGCCATAATGTTTTCAAACATCTTTGCCAATTCGTTGATAGCATTGATAATCATTAAAATATCATTTAGCAATGTTTCAATAATAGGTTCCCATGCATCAAATAGCATATCAGCAAGGAAAAGCAATAATGCATATAATTCATCCAGGAATGTTTCATTTGTCATATTGTCGAATAGAGTCATATTCGTAATGTTAGTTGCATTGGTAATGTTTGTTGTATTTGTTATATTAGTCAAATTTTTAGTTTGATTATGATCACTTATTGATCTAAATGATACAGTATATGCAAAATAATCTGATTCATTACCAGATACGGATTCTAAAACTTCAAAATTAAAAACAGCTTCAGTACGATTGTTTATTTTAACAACTGCATGGTTGCCTACACTTTGGTGTGAGGCCGCAACAGCCTGACCTACCTTGGAACTGGAGGAGCCAGTTTTTACAAAATCAGCCATTATCTGTCCAATCTGGCCTGACGAATCCTGTTTGTATGATTCAATTATGGCCAGTTTTAGTGTATTTGAATTGCTGGCCTTTGATGCAGAGGCACGTTTAAATTCATCTCCCGGACTTGCAGGAGGTTTTGAATAATCAAGCATGAATCCTCTAAAGCCATCACTAAATCTAATATCGCTTCCACTTCCTTGAGCTAAAATATAGTTCTTTTTGGTTTTATTGTCCGATCCATTCTTATCAGGAGTAATATTCTTGTCAGGTGTTTTATTATCTATTGGTTTACCAGGATCCGTTGAATTTTTATCAACACTACCCGTATTGTTTGCTACAACAATACTTATAAAACAAAAGGAAATAAATATGACAAAAATTAATGTAACCATTTTTTTGTTCATGCTATGCCTCATATTAATTTATATTATTCGCATATATTAAGATTATGGCATCTTGATTAAAATTTATCATATTATATGTTAAATACTTTAAATTTTAAATACTATTATATAAAAATATATATCTGTCAAGGAGTTAAGATAGTGATAAATATGAATTTACGTGAAATTATAATAGATGCTATTAAATACCCTATTAGCGATACTCGAAAATTTTTAATATTCTGTGCTTTAATTATTTTAATGAGCTTATCTACAGTTCTTCCATCATATGGTGTTAAAAATGATACTTTATCCCTTATTTTAAGCATTGTGACTTTAATTGTTGCATTTGTAGTTTTAGGCTACTCAATGGATGTCATTAAAGGCGGTACTGAGCATGCCGATACACTTCCCGATTTTGATTATGTAAAACAATTTGTCCTTGGTATTAAATCATTGATTTTAAATCTAATCTATTTCATCATACCTGCAGTCCTTGTCATAATTGTCGCTTCCGCAACAGGACTGTTTTCCTCATTCACTGAAATCGTATATATCAGCATTGACGCTATAGCCAATGAAACAACCAATGCAAGCATGATAATAGCGGCAATTCCCAAATCAACAATGAATACATTCACAAATGCGTTAAGTATTACTTTAATTTTGGGAATTATATTATTTATCCTATTTTCATTTTTGTCATTTACAGCACAGGTCAGATTTGCAAAAACAGGAAGCGGAACCGAAGGTTTGAGATTCAGGGAAATACTAAGAGACATATCAAAAGTCGGTCTTTTAAAGATGATAGTTACATTGATTGTAATTTATATAATTGCATTGGCTTTGGTATTTGTCATTGGACTAATCGGATTGATTCCATATATCGGCGTTTTCATAAGCATTTTTATCGGAGTGCCATATGTAGTGTTATATATATACAGAGCTATCGGTTTATTGTATGCTGATGCATAATAAACCATTTTTCTTTTTTTACATTATTTACATTTTTAATTGTCTTTTTCCACACTTTTTAACATCAAAACTATTTTAAAGTAGCATTTAAATTAGAATTAATGTCTGTGCTAATACTATTTGTTGAACTACCAAGACTTGTAGAAGTCGTGTCTAATCCATATAAATCAAATATACATCAACCGCAAAAAAAAAACAAAACCTAAACATAAAATGAATAGAAAACCTAAGAATAAGAACATAGATCTGTTAAAAATACAACACTCATTATGATAGAGGCAATATCTAAAAAAAAGAAAAAATTGAGAGTTTTAAACACTCCCAAGATGATTATTTATTATCTGTTAGAACTATTACCCGAATTAGCAGTTTTATTATTGACTTTTTTCAGAAACTCAATATACTGATCTACTGTCATACCTATTCCCACATCTTCACCATTTGTAGCAACAATTATTCCCTGGGAATTTACATAAACACCCAAGTTTGGAACATATGTCAATCCTGCAGGCGAATCTGTTCCGTTATTTGCTTTACCAGTACTTGTAGTCGAAACACTATTAGTTTGTGAAGCAGGATGATCCGCATCAGAATCAGCATCAAAAGTTATGGTAGCTTTAGCATCACATCCATTATATTTATCGTCCCCGGCAAATTTAACTCCCATATCATATTTTCCAGAAGACAAACCAACAAGAGTTAAATAGCCTTTACCATTCTGATCGGTAGATACAGAATATTTTTGATTGTTAATATTAATTTCTACCGATTTACCCGAAATGGCATTACCTTTTGCATCTTTTAGTTCAAAATGTACTTGCTCTCCATTTTGGAAAGTTTCATTATTTATAATAGTAATTTGTGTATTTGTCTTAAAATTTAACTGACCTAATACAAAAGCCCCACAAATCACTATGATAATAATAGCCAATATCGCTATAAT
>CACYVR010000100.1 GCA_902777885.1 uncultured Methanobrevibacter sp. | reverse complement strand
GGAGCAAGGAAATTGTAAAATACGGCAATTATCAATGCTTCGATAAATACAATGAAAAACCCGATTAAAATGTCAATCAATGCATTGAATATAGGAACTCCGCTGATTATCAATATTGCTCCAATAACAATATTTAAAATAAGGCTAATGGCTCCAATGGCTATTGCAAAGTTTGTTGGGGTTATTGAATCAAGCTGTGTAAGATTATCTTCTTGTGATAATTTTACAAGTATTCCTCTTTCACTATTGGCCAGAACATTGTAAATGTAGGATCCAAGTAATGCAAATACAGAAACCATTATTGCAGAACCGACTATTCCAACTGCAATGCTTATTGGATTTGATATTATAATCATGAGCTGATAGACAACTGTTGCAACTTGATTTTGTGAAGCATACATTAATATGGTCATTAATGAGCTTATAAGCAGCGGAATAATTAATGATAATGCCAAATAAATTACAAGTGCCATGATTAATGTTATTGCACCAGAAATCAGGCCTATTTCTTTCGGTGAAATCTTTTTAATATATTCTCCTTCAATATCCAGTTTAATAAATCCCAGTTTTTTGGATAAAACATTATATAAATATCCTTGTGAAAAATATGAGAAAATACTGCATATGATGGTTCCAAAAACAATTGTTGGGACTATATATATCATCACACTTATGCTGTTGGGAACTGACGCTGCAAATATTCCAACAATAATTATGGATATTAAGATTGAAATTAAAGTGGATATTCCGGTTGCTATGATTGTATAGGATGAAATATCAATTGATTTTAATTCTTTTACCATGTTATCACTTAAAACCAATTTTTAGAGTCTTCTAATAATTCATCAATGATAATTTCTATTGAACCGGTATATGTATGAGGATCCATTATTTTTTCAACATCCTCTTCAGTCAGATATTTTTGAACTTCACTATCCTGTAAGATAAGCTCCCCGAGCAATAATTTTTCTTTATTTGCTTTAATCGCATTTTTCCTTACAATTCCATATGCTGTCTGCTTACCCATTCCCGCTCTTGTAAGTTCGGCCATTAATCTTTCGGCCATAATTAAACCGTTTGTTAAGTTAAGGTTTCTTTCGATATTTTCATCATAGAATACTAGATTGCTCATTAATTTAATTGTTAGGTTTAAAATGTAGTCTGTTAAGATACAGCTTTCCGGAAACATTATTCTTTCACAGGAAGAGTTTGTCAAGTCTCTTTCATGCCATAATGGATTGTTATCTAAAGCTGCATTGACATAGGATTTAACTATTCTTGCAACACCACAGATTCTCTCAGCAGTAATAGGATTCATTTTGTGTGGCATTGTACTGCTTCCAACTTGCTTTTCAGGGTCGAAGTATTCGCCGACTTCCATTATTTCCGTTCTTTGAAGGCTTCTGATTTCCAAAGCTATTTTATCTAATGTTGAAGCAATGTTTGCAAGGGTTGAAATGAATTCTACATGATTGTCTCTTTGAACAACCTGGTTTGTAATTTTTGCAGCAGGCAAATCCAGGATACGTGCAACAGTTTTATGAATTTTCCATCCGTCGGTTCCTAATGCTGCGGTTGTCCCGACTGCGCCGTCCATCATTGCAACACAGACATTTGCTCTTGCATGTTCCAATCTGTCATATTGTCTGTGAAGTTCATCTGCCCATAGGGCAAATTTCATTCCGTAAGTTGTTGGAAGTGCATGCTGTCCGTGTGTACGTCCAATACAAACTTTCATTTTATTTTCACTAGCCAATTCAAGCATTATTTTAGTCAATCTTTCTAATTTTTCCTCTAAAACATCGATTGAGTCACGGATAAGTAATGAATTTGAGCTGTCTACAATGTCGTTGGATGTAGCACCGAAGTGAACATATTCTCCGGCACCGTTTTCACAGACTTCAGTGATTCCTTTGGATAGTGCTGCAATGTCATGGTTAGTTTCAGCTTCGATAGCTTTAACTCTTTCTAGTTTGACGTAATCTGTATTGGCTTTACTTGCGATTTCATCAGCTACTTCCTGTGGGATTATTCCTAATTCTCCTTCTGCCTGTGCAAGTGCGGATTCAATGTCTAACATTCTTTGTAATTTATTTTCCTCTTCCCAAATCTTTTTCATTTCGGGAGTACCATACCTAAATTCGATTGGGTGTATAGCCATTTTTTATCATCTCATTAATTTATTAAATATTTATATATTTTTCATTGTACATTATTATAGTTTAACTTAATTCCGTCAGATGAAATATATTTTTCCTTTCAAAAAAATCATATGTCGTGATAATATTTATATATTCTTAAAATACTATTATATTTAAGGTTAACATTGGGTTGTTAATGGATACAATGGGTGATAATTTGGAAACAAAAATTCGTGAGTTTCGCCAAATTAAAGGCCTGACCCAACAGGAACTGGCTGATAGTGTGGGTGTCACTCGTCAAACCATTAATGCTTTAGAAAATGCTAGATATAATCCCTCTTTGTTATTGGCCTATCGAATTACGAAAATATTGGATCAAGAAAGTATCGAAGATGTTTTTATTATAGATGGGGGAAATGAAGAATGATTTTGGATATTTACAAAGATTCCTTTGAATTTGCATCAAAAAAGGTTACTGTTCTTTTATTGTTGGGAGTTTTATCTTTTTTCGGTGTTTTAATAATTCCGTTAATATTTGTTTACGGATACGGTTATAAAGTTATTAAATTATCTACTCAAAGCATGATAAATGGTGAAGATGAGCCTCCTGAATTTGGTGAATATAAAAAAATGTTTATAGATGGTTTAAAATGTATTATTGTTTATCTTGCTTATATGATTATACCAATAATTATAATAGCTGTTTCAACAATGAATGGAAGAATTAATTTGTTAATATTCTTAATCGGATTAATTTTGATGTTCGTTACTATGCTTATTTCTTATCTGGCTATACCTAATATGGCTGCAAATGACGATTCTTTATCTGCAGCATTTGCATTTTCCGATATATTTAAAGCAATGGCCTCAATAGGTTATCTTAAATTTATCCTGACATATATTGGAGTGGTATTAATCTCAACAGTTATCTTTGCTGTTGTGGCTTTGATAATCAGTTTCATATTTGGATTATTGGGTGTTGCTACATTAAGCTTTTCCACACAGGGTGTCGGTGTAGTTAGTATAATTGGAACAATCATTTTCAATTTCGTGCTGTTCTTTTTGGTAGCACCTTACTTATCTATGTTTAAAAACCGTTGTCAGGGATTAATATATACATTAGGAAGTTAATTATCTTAACTTCTAATCTTATTATTTTTTATATTAATAATTACCATATCATTTATTATGTCTTCCCTACATGATGCTCTTGAAAAAATTTCTATTTTAGAAGTATTGATAGTTTTACTTGCTTTTTTGGGTATAAATTTACTTTTAGATATTTTAGGATATCATATTGGTGAAAGCTGGGCATATGTTGGACTTATTTTTTATTTTATTTACAGGTTAAGGTTTTTCGGCGATGAATTCAAGTCTGATTTCAACAATATCTTTTCAAAGATTTCATTCAAATCCCTTTTTACAATTGTCCTTGTCAACGTTTTCTTTTCCTATGGGATGCTATACATATCAATATTTGCGCTGGACAACATTCCGGGATTTAGGGAATTGGTTTATGCTCCATTATTTTCGATTGTTGGCATGAATTATCTTGCAGGCATCGCAGGTTTTATTTCAACAGTCATCATTTCACCGATATGTGAAGAGTTAACATTCAGGGGCGTAATTTTAAATAGGCTTAGATATTTTGTTCCGACATCATTTGCAATTATAATCAGTTCAATACTTTTCGGTATGCTTCATGGTTACGGCAATATTATTTCCGCTTTTGTATTTGGTGTTTGCATGTGTATAATTTATCTTAAAACCAGAAACGTTTTGACATGCATACTTGCACATTTTCTTAATAATCTGTTGGCGGAAATCTTCGTTCATCTTGATTCCGGAAACTTAATTTTTACAAATGATATTTTCATAGTGTTTTTTTCTATTTTGGCTATTGTATCACTGTATTTAATAATCGTATCGCTACGCCAGGAATGGAAATATATCGATAAAAGGTAGGTATTATGAATTTAAAAAAAATAGGTATTTTATTAATATTTGTTGGGATTTTCTTATCAGTATATTTCATTGGTGATAAAACATATCTTGTCCCTGCATTAACAGTTACAGTTTTAGGCTTTTTTATAACTTTGGTCGGTTTTATAGGAGATGTTAAAAAAAGAAAAGAAATCAATGATCAGTTGGATAAGGATATTGTATCTATCATACAGCCATTGATTACTAAATACTCAAATTTGAATAGGAAGTATAAATCTTCATTGTCCGATGAGGAATATGCTCAAAAAAGGCTGGAAATGAATAAAGGTTTAGAGTCAGAGCTAAAGGAAAATCTCCCTTATCTGGAATCTCGTGAAATTAAAAAAATAGTCATTGATTTTAATCGGGAACAGGATAAGATGGATTGATTATTTTTATTTATTTTTTTATTTTATTTTATAATGTACAAAAAAGTACTACAAGGTTTTAAATAGTACATTATTCTAATAATTATATACAAAAAGATAATCGTGATAAAATGTATTCTCCAAGTTTAGATGAGGTAAAAAAAATTTCTGAAAATGGTGATTATAAAAGAATACCTGTTGCTTATGAATTATTTTCAGATATAGCTAC
>CACYVR010000099.1 GCA_902777885.1 uncultured Methanobrevibacter sp. | reverse complement strand
GATAGTCCAGAGATTCTATTTGATTGATAATGGCCTGTGTTTCATCCTTTGTCATGAATTGCTTTTTATTCCATTCCATATTTTGATAATAGTTAATGTAAGGAGTCCTGAGCTCATATGATTCCAAAGGAAAATGAGTGTGACAGTATTTTATTAAATCCACAATTTCGTCCTTGTTTTCTTTCAACAATATTGTAATGAATCTGAATTTCGGATTATTATCATTTTCATTTATTGCCTCTTCCAAAAGCTTAAGATTATTTTTATATTCTTTGAATTTTTTGTTTTGAGTGATGTATTCAAATCTTTCTTCATTCAGGCTTTCTATTGAAATGTTGATTAAGTGGACATTTGATGAAATCATTCCTTCAATGAATTCCTTTGTCATAGGCCTTGCAAGATTTGTTGTAAGAAAACACTTATCTTTTCCGCAAGGAGGCAATAATGAGAGATATTTCAGGAAATTAGGGTTGATTGTTGGCTCATAGATGCATGAAAAGTAAAACCCGTATCCCCCGCCGGCATAATTTTTAACGTAAGGAAGTACTTTTAAAACAGATTTGAAGACTCCAACATCCATATTTGTTTTGCCGTTACTAAAATCAGTGAAACAAAAACGGCATCTTTGATTGCATGTGTTGTTTGTATCCAAATTAACTGCATCAAACATCATGACTTCCTTTTCAGGAGTAACTGAAAGAATCTCAACATTTTCATCTTTTTTCATCCTATTTTTCATGTCACGAAATGCATTCCTTATGCCGACCATGTTAAACCTCCGATATTAGCATATTGTTTAATTTTTAGATTTTAATATTTAATAAGATTAACCAATCACCCTAAAAAATATTTAATTAATGAAAACATAATTCAATACATGGGATTTTATAACACTAACACTGTAGAAGAAAAAAGAGTAAATAAGTTAACTGGGGATATACATATCAATGATGCTTTTAAAGAAGAAACTCGAAAAAGAGGTATCCCCATTTATGATGCATACAATATTCAAAAGAGATTGTATCATGAAGTTGAACAGGAAATGCTTGTAGGTGAAGAAGCTGTTGATAATCGGCTGATGGAACTTTTAGATGAGAAAGGTAAAAAAGAAGTTTCACACAATTACATCACCGAAATGTCATTTGAAGACGGCAAAAGTAAAGGGATGATACCTGCAAGACCAAAAGAAGCACCAACCAGGAATGAACTGCTTGACAACATTCCACCAAGGGCAAGAGACGGCAAGACATTCAACAAAAAGCCTGAAAAATCTACTGCAGATTATTTGAATAGAATATTTTTACAAAATCAAAAGATTATTAATCAAAATAAAAAGGTTATAGAATTATTAGAAAAAATTGAGGAAAAATTATGATAGAAGGAATTACAACTTACGGATCAACCGAATTAATGGAATATTTGGCTGAAGTAATCGATCCGGTATTCATTTGTACAATAGGAACAACAGAAACCTCATTAATACCAGGTTTATCCGGTGCAGGTGCATCAGCGGAAT
Organism: uncultured Methanobrevibacter sp.; assembly: GCA_902777885.1. GTDB lineage: Archaea > Methanobacteriota > Methanobacteria > Methanobacteriales > Methanobacteriaceae > Methanocatella. Next base: position 3,219 of record CACYVR010000099.1, on the reverse strand, counting down.
TAACTGAATACACACCTGCAGCAGATGCTGAATTAATGGTTTTAGGTCATGTGGAGTGTATGGAAGAAATCCCACAAACAGTTGTTGGAAAAGCTGCTGCTCCGACACCGGCAATGCTTACAAAAGCATCCCTAGAGATAGCAGACATTCCATTTATTATCGCAGATGCAGGCTGTAAAATCAAGCCCCATATTGAATGCATGCATCTTGGAAAAGATTATGGGCGAGATATTAGAACCGGAAAAGGTGTTTTAAACCCATTAGAAATATATGAAAATGCCCGTGAGTTAGGAGCGGAACTTGCAAGACGTCATCCAATGTTGATTATTGGAGAAAGTATTGCTGCAGGTACAACAACCGCATTAGGAGTTTTAAGAGCATTAGGCTATGATGCAAATGAAAAAGTTAGCGGAAGCATGCCCCATAATCCCCATGACATGAAAACAAAAATAGTTGACGAAGGACTTGAAAATGCGGGATTAAACCCTGAAAGCGATAACATTGACGGTCTTCAGGCAATCGGTGCTGTAGGAGACCCTACACTGGCTGCTGTGGCAGGGTTTGTTTTAGGCGTTGATGGTCAAATTCCTTTAATATTGGCTGGCGGAACACAAATGGCTGCCGCATGTGCTGTTGTAAAATCCATTAAACCAAACTTTGACTTTTCAACAATAAACATTGCAACGACATCATATGTTGTAGGCGATGAAACTGCAGATTTGATAGGGCTTTTAAGACAAATTGATGAGGACATGACACTGCATTCAGTTGACCCTAAATTTGAAGATTCAGACCATGACGGACTAAAAAATTATCTTGAAGGTTTTGTAAAAGAGGGAGCTGGTGCAGGAGGAGCGATGTTTACCGCCCTGGCACGCGGTGTTCCTTTAGAAAAATTAAGAAAAAAAATAGAAAAAACATGTAGTTAAATAACTACATTATTATTTTTTAAAATATATGGGCAATTGAACCCACAAATACGATAACACCAACAATCCAACAATAGTATGAAAAAATATCCAAACTTCTATTTTGAATTAAATCAAGCAACCATTTAATTGCCAAATATCCTGAAATGAATGCTGCAATAAAACCTAAAATAACAGCAGCACCATCTGTGCCTAATGATAGTCCGATATCTTTTAGCTGCAATATAAATGCGCCAAAAATTGCCGGTATTGATAATATGAAACTGAATTTTGCTGCAAATTCCTTATCAAGACCTACTACCAAACCAGCTGCAATGGTTGTTCCTGAACGAGATAAACCCGGCATGATTGCACAGGCCTGACCCAATCCCATAAATAATGATTGAAACCATCCCATATGAGACATGTCAATTTGGCCTGAAGCCATTCTTTGTGAGAGGTATAATATTGTACCTGTTACAAACAAAAAGAATCCAGGAACATATAATGCACCGGCAAATAATGCGTCAACATGACTTTCAAGGAATACTCCTGCGATACCTACAGGAATTGTAGCCAATATAACATACCATGCAAGTCTTTTATAAGGATCAGAATAAAATCCTTCCCTAAATCTGTGTTGAAGGATATCTCCAATACTTAAAAGCCATGCACGTATCATTTTATAGATATCTGCCCTAAAATAAATTAAAACTGCCAATAAACTTCCCAAATGAAGAAAAGTATCGAAAGCTAAAGAGCTTTCAACCCCTAAAATATTTTGGATAAATATTAAGTGTGCAGAACTACTAACCGGTAAAAATTCAGTTAAACCCTGAACAATACCTATAATAATTCCCTGAAAAATATCCATTTTTTACACCTTAAATATAATCTAACCAACCATATTTGTCTTCAACTTTACCTTCGACAATGTCAAAGAATGTGGATTGTATTTTTTCGGCAATTGGTCCTCTTTTTCCGATTCCAATAACTTTACGATCGATAGATCTTATTGGAGTTACTTCAGCGGCGGTTCCAGTGAAAAATACTTCATCAGCCAAGTATAATCTTTCACGAACGATTGTCTCTTCAATGACTTCCATGCCTAAATCACCGGCAACCTTTATGATTGAATCTCTTGTGATTCCTTTTAGGTTAGAAGATCCTAGTGACGGAGTATGTAAAACACCGTCTTCAACTAAAAATATGTTTTCTCCACTGCCTTCTGAAACATATCCCGTATAGTCTAACATAATAGCTTCATCAAAACCGTTTTCAATAGCTTCAATTTTAGCTAATTGGGAGTTCATATAGTTAGCCCCACATTTTGCAAGAGCAGGAAAAGTATCCGGAGCAGGTTTTCTCCATGATGAAACACCAATATCCACACCGTTTGCCATACCTTCTTCTCCAAGGTATGATCCCCATTCCCAGGCAGCTATAACTACATTAACAGGACAATTTAAAGGATTAACACCTAATTCACCATAGCCCCTGAATACAATTGGACGTATGTAGCAGGAAGTTAAACCGTTTTCCCTTACAGTATCCTTTATCGCTTCTGCAATTTCTTCTTCAGTAAATGGAATCGGTATTTTGTATATTTTTGCAGAGTCGAATAATCTTCTTACATGCTCTTTTAAACGAAATACGGCGACACCATTCTCATTGTTGTATGCGCGTATACCTTCAAAAACACTTGTTCCATAGTGGACTACATGAGAAAGTGAGTGGATTGTTGCATCTTTCCAATCAACAAATTCTCCGTCCATCCATACTTTACTTGCTGTATCATCCCATGCCATATATATCACATCTTTTTTTCTAAATAATATTATTGGATTTATTTTTATTTATAATTTTTCAACGAAACACTTAAATATAATTAAAATCATAATATATCTTGTTGGTTCCGTGGTCTAGTGGTATGATACCTCCCTTACAAGGAGGGGATCACGAGTTCGAGTCTCGTCGGAACCACTGTTTTTTATTATTTTTCTACCGATTTTATTATATTTTTCAAAAAAAATTATTATTTAAAAATTCCATATTTTTTTAATAGTTATTATTCATTGGATTAATATTTTATGAAATTTATATACAAAAAATGGTTTTTTGATTAGAAGTTTATAAAGTGCAATATCATAATTAAATAATAAAATTTAAATAATTTTCTAACCATACTTAATATTACAAATATAGGAGATATTTAATATGGTAGTTAAAATTGCTATTATAAAAAGTGGTAACATTGGTACTTCACCAGTTATCGATTTGTTGTTAGACGAAAGAGCAGACAGACCAAATA
>CACYVR010000098.1 GCA_902777885.1 uncultured Methanobrevibacter sp. | reverse complement strand
TTTTTATGAAAAATGATTCTTATTTTATGGAATTAGCTATTAAGGAAGCTCAAAAATCTTTAGATGAAGGAGGCATTCCAATCGGTGCTGTCCTTGTCAAGGATGGTGAAGTAATATCTAAAGGTCACAACCGGTTAATTCAGAATGAATCTGTGATTTTACATGCAGAGATGGATGCAATAGAAAATGCAGGCCGTCTTGATTATGAAGATTATATTAAATGTACATTATACACAACTCTTTCTCCTTGTCCGATGTGTTCCGGTGCAATAATATTGTATAACATTCCAAGAGTCGTAATCGGTGAAAATACCACATTGATGGGTGCAGAAAACTTACTTAAATGCAATGATGTTGAAGTTGTTGTCTTAAATGATTTAAGATGCAGAGATTTATTTTTAAAATTCACATGCAATAAATGCGAAATTTGGGACGATGAACTTGCTAAGGTAGGTAATACTACAGAGGTAAAATAATGGAAGTTATTGTAACCGATGAGAGGGATGAACGCTTTATTGAATTTTGCAAATCCTTTGGATGTGTTTTAGATGAACCTCAGGTAGTTCTGCTTTTAGAAAATTATGCCTCCACTGTTGGCTGTGCCAGTTTTAAGGTTTATGATGCTGAATCTATTGAAATCAATAGTTTATTTATAGATTCTGTTAAAAATCAGGAAGAGTTATCTTATAAATTAATTAAGCAACTGGAAAAGATAGCTATTGATTTGAACTTTAAAGCATCTTATGTGTATTTGGATGAGGATGATTTGGCTTTAAAAATATTTAAAAAATTAGATTATCAGATTGTCAGTAATGATGATGAAATTTTAATAAAAAAAGAATTTAGAAGCTTAATTTAAGCCTCTTTTCTTAGTCTTTTAATAACAAAGTCTTTATCTAGTGATAATAAAAATGATGCTGCCCTAGGGCCTTGTTTTTGACCAAGTATCATTTTATAAATAGCTTGGAAACCTTTTTGAGGTTTTAAACCTTGACCTTCTAATATTTCATACATTGCATCATGCAATTCAGTCGCATCACTAAATTCTCTTGTTTCGATTAATGTTGCCAAATCACTTAAGAACTGATCCTGCTCTTCGGTAAGCGGTAATTTAGGAACCTTTTTTTCCTGAACTTGGAATTTAACGAATTTTGGAGCATAAGTATCTAACCAATATTTAACGTTTTCAATACGTTCTTTGTATTGAGCTAATTCAGTTTCATTTAAATCATTAAATTCTTTATTTTCAAAGCTTTTGGTTAATTGGGAGTTTCTTTTTAAAATTCCAAATATTTTCTCTAAATCGTCACCGGCTATCTGATAGGCGTTGACTAAAAATCTGAATGGAGGTCTTAATGGAAGTGGTTCACCAGCATTTATTTGGGATATTTCATATATTTCCCTGAATTTTTTATCTTCTTTTTCTGATGGTGCTTCTTCTTCATTATAGAATACTTTTTCCACTTTATCGAATTGATCGATGAAATCCAAATAAGGCATTTTTGGAGAGAAGTCTTTTGCTTTCATTGGTTTTGATCTGAATAGATAATAGTTAAGACTTTCTGCCGGACCGATTTTTAACCATTCCTCCGGTGCAAAGAATACTCCATGAGATTTACTCATTGCCTCTCCGTCAAGGGTAATCCATTCGTATGGAACCGGATATGGTGCAGGATAATCAAAAATCTTTTCTGAAATTAGACTGCTTACATCATAAGACCCTCCACTTGCAGCATGGTCTTTTCCAAATGGCTCGCAGGTGGTTCCAAATATTTTCCATCTTGCAGCCCATTCCACTCTCCAGGTTAATTTACCGTTTCCGGATTTGATATCCATTTCACCTTCATGCCCGCATTCACATCTGTATTTGACGATATCTCCATCGTAATCGTAAGCATAGGTGGTATTTACACGTCCGCATTCATCACAAATCGGATTGTATGGTAACCAGTCCTCTGCCAATGCTTCTCTTCTGTATTCGTTGAAGATTTCTTTAATTTCATCGACATTTTCAAATGCAATTCTTATGTAATCATTATAAACTCCACTTTTATACATTTCAAAACCGGATTTTACTTCCATTTCAATGCCGTAATCATCTAAAACATTTAACAGAGGTTTTTTGAAATGCTCTACAAAGTTGTCGCAGCATCCGTCAGGACATGGGATTGTGGAGTATGGCATACCCAAATATTTTTCATAATCTTCAGGAAGCGGATATGGAACTTTTCTAAGAGGGTCGTGATCGTCTGCAATCCATACTGTTTTTGCTTTTTTACCTTTTTCTCTTATTTTTTTGCCTATTGCGTTTGCTATAAATATGTCGCATGAGTTTCCAATATGTATTGAACCTGATATTGAGGTTCCACAGGCTATAACATATTCTTCCAAGTCTCTTTCAAGTAATTCATTAGCTATATTTTCAATCCAATGTGTCATCTAATTCACCGTTATGTAATAAAAAAATTATCTTAAAAATAAGTATATTTTATATTATTTGTTTTTATTAATATAAAAAGATTATATTAATTATAATTATATTTTTAGTGTATGGTTTTTTGGTTAAAAAATAAAAAAGAAATAGATTAAAAAATCTATTTGATTAGGTCAGAATCGGATTTGTCTAACCATTCGTTAACTATTTTTACTGCACAGTAGTTTCCACACATGGTACATGTGTCTTCTTCTTCAGGAGGTCTTTCATCCCTTTTTGCACGTGCAGCTTCCGGAAACATTGCACATTCATATTGTGCTTCCCAGTCTAATCTTTTTCTTGCTTCTGCCATTGCCAAGTCCTGTGAACCGTCGATTTGGCCTGAAGCTAAATCTCCGGCATAAGCCCCTATTTTAGTTGCAATAACACCTTCTTTTACATCTTCTGGAGATGGGAGTGCTAAGTGTTCTGCAGGAGTTACATAACAGATGAAGTCTGCTCCAGCTTTTGCAGAGGATGCTGCTCCAATTGAAGATACGATGTGGTCGTAACCTGGTGCTACATCACATACAATAGGGCCTAACATATAGAATGGCGCATTTGAACACATTTTCTTTTGAATCATTACGTTTGTAGGGATTTCATTAATTGGAATGTGGCCTGGTCCTTCAATCATACATTGTACTCCGGCTTCACGTGACCTGTCAATTAATTCACCTAAGATAATTAATTCTTGTATTTGTGCTCTGTCGGTTGAGTCAGCAATGGAACCTGCTCTCATACCATTTGCAAGGGAAAGTACAACATCATGTTCTTTTGCAATTTCTAAAACATAATCAAAGTTTTCATATAATGGATTTTCTTTTTCATTTTCCACAATCCATCCTGACATGAATGATCCGCCTCTTGAAACGAGTCCGGTTACACGGCCTTGTCTTTTGAGTCTGGTTAATGTTTCAATGTTAATACTACTGTGTACAGCCATGAAGTCAATACCATCTTTTGCTTGTTTTTCGATGGTTTTAAATAATACATCTTCATCCATGTAGATAACAGAACCTTCTTCCCTTATGGTTTCGATAGCTGCCTGATAAACTGGTACTGAACCTACTGGGAGTGGGGACATGTCAAGCACTCTGTTTCTTATAACGTCTAAGTCTCCACCAATACTTAATTCCATTAAACAGTCTGCACCGTTATCAATAGCAATCTGTGCTTTTTCGACTTCTTCATCAAAGTTTACAATGTCTGTGGAAGTTCCTACAGTTGCATTTACTTTTGTTCTAAGTCCTGCACCAATACCTGCTGCTTCAATATCTCTGTTAACGTTACTTGGGATAACAATAGTTCCTTGGGCTACTGATTTTAAAATAAAATCTTCTGAAACATTTTCTATTTTTGCTACATGTTTCATTTCATCGGTTAAAATACCTTTTTTTGCATCACTTATCTGTGTCATATTACCACTCAATCAATTTTTAATTAAATCAATAATGTTTGATTATATAATCATTTTTAGTTGATAGTAATTGTTATGTGTTAATGATATTTAAATTAATTGATTCAATATCTATATAATTTGAATTAATTAAAGTAGAATTTAAAACAATTTTGACTGTATTATCATTTCTGTTTCAGGAAATTTATATAAATATTATAAAAATTTCATAAGTATTATTCATAATTTTAGCTTTTCATAAAGACTTTCATTAATAGCATTATTGGGATTGAAATTTCGTAATTGCTTTTAAAATGGGTAATGTATTTTTTTTGCATGCAGGATAAGTTTTAAAATGCTAATCTGTTTTTTAATACATTCTATGTTCATATCCGGAAACATCTCTGCGCTATTCCCTGCAGAAGTAACAAAGATATTCTATGGCGGAATCCCAATCAATGGACTGATGAGTTATTACCTCCTATTTGTGGTACTGATTTTGATTGCGGTATTGGTTCTATTTTTCTTTAGAAAAAGGATTGTTAAAAAAATGCATTTGGATGATTTCAACCAAAGCAACTGATTCATAAGAGGATTCTCAATATATTTAATTGATAAATATAAAGCAAGTTTTAGAATAAAGTTGTTTGTTTGGTTATATTTTTTGTAGGGAGATTATATAAATATGGAAAAATTTCATCGAAATTATTCATAATTCCTGCATCATAGGTTCTTTTCAAAAAAATTTTCATTAATTTAGAATTATATGGGCTGGGGACCTGATAATTGTTTTTGAAATGGGTAATATATTTTTCTTTCAAAGATGGAAAATTTTCATCTAATTTTTTATAGAAATATTCTCGATTTCCATCTCTTAGAGTTAAGCCCATTTGA
>CACYVR010000097.1 GCA_902777885.1 uncultured Methanobrevibacter sp. | reverse complement strand
TGATTCTATTATTAAGGATGAAGGATATGGTCTTTCTTTAGGTGAAATGGTCAAACCTCCTGACGGTGTTAAGCATCGTGCATTGGCATCAGCAGAAGACGAGGATATCATAGCATCAATGAAATCATCTATGCTTGATATGGCTGAATCAGGAGTTACTCATTTCATCGACTACAGGGAAGGAGGTATTAAGGGTGTTAAACTTTTAAGACAAGCTTCAAAGGACATTCCCATCAAACCAATTATTCTGGGTCGTGATGATAAAAATAGCTGACGGTATTGCTCCAAGTGGATTTGGTGAAATTACTGATGAGGTAGCTAATTTAATCGTGGAAGAATGTAATAATGCAGGTAAAATTTCATCTATCCATGTTGCAGAGTCTGAATCCACACAGATTGAATCTGTTGAAAAATCAGGCAAAACAGAAATTGGGAGGGGTGTCGATTCCAATTTCAATCAGCTTGTTCATTGTACCAATCCAAAAAATGATGATTTGGAGTTGATTAAAAACTCAAATGCAAATGTGGTTGTATGTCCAAGGGCAAATGCAACATTGAATGTTGGAATTGCACCATTAAACGAAATGCTGGATTTGGGAATTAAACCTGTTTTGGGAACAGACAATGTGATGCTTAATAGTCCTGATATGTTTAGAGAATTGGAATTTACGATTAAGATAATGTCAGTCAATTATAATGACTATTTAAATCCATGTGAGCTTTTAAAAATGGCAACAACAAATGCCTGTCTTTTTGATTTTGACAAATCATGTATTGAAATTGGACAAGATAGTCAGTTCAATGTCATAAAACATTTTTCTAAAAATCCATATTTGTCCATAATTAACCGCTCACAAACAAAAAATATATTATATACTATTAATAAAAATATAAAGTAATAGTATATTTGACATATAATGTCATATATTATTGGAGATGTGAATATGTACAAAAAGATTTTAGTCCCTACTGATGGGTCTGATTTTGCAAGAAATGCTCAATTACATGCTTTATTCTTAGCTAAGGTTAGTGGTGCTGAGATTATTGCATTAAGTGTATCTGAAAATCATTTTATTAATGGCATTTCCATTAACGAGGAAATAGAACAGATAAATCAAATATTAACTGATCGTTGTAAAAATGATCTCAAGGAATTTGAAGATATGAATGAAGACGGTATAAAAATATCTTCTGTTATTAAAGAAGGCGCTCCAGCAAAAATTATATTGGAAGTGGCTGAAGAGGAAGGTGCTGATTTAATCGTTATTGGTAGTTCTGGTAAATCTGGTTTTGACAGATTTATTTTGGGTAGTGTTAGTGACAAGGTTGTTAATGCTGCTAAATGCCCTGTTTTAGTTGTACATTAATTATTATAATTTTATTCATGTAGAATTGCATGAGGTGTTTTTATGTTAGTAAAAAGAGTAATGTCTAAAAAAGTTGTTAGTGTTTCTGTTCCAGGAAGCAGAGAAAAAGTTTTAGACTTAATGAGAAAAGAAAATAAAGCGGTTCTTCCTGTTGTAAAAGAGGATGATAATAAGTTAGTTGGTGTTGTAACACGTTCTGATTTAATTAACAATCCTGATGAAGAACAAATCGCAATGTTGATGAGTAGAAATCTTATTATTGCAAGTCCTGATGAAGATGTAAAAGACGTTGCAAGCAGAATGATTGAAAATAATGTAAGAAGGGTTCCAGTTGTTAATGATGATGGCGAATTAGTTGGAATTATCACATCATTTGATATAGTATCACAGGCTTTAACCAAACTTGAAGTTGAAGATGCTGTTGAAAAATATATGATTACGACTGTTCCAACCACTTGGGAAAAAACTCCTTTAAATGTTGCTTTCGAGTCAATGAAACAATTTGGCCTCAAATCCATTTTGGCATTGGATGATAATGCACAATTGTCTGGAATTTTAACCGAAACCGACTTCATTGCAGAAAGTGAAATTATCTCTGAAAGAAGTGAACACAGCTCTACAGTTGGTACTGAAGGAGATAAATGGTCATGGGACAGTACTTCTGTTTTATATATCGAAAAAAATCATTTAAAATTCACTGATAAAGTTGTAAGTGATGTTGCTATAGGCAATGTTGAAGTAGCTAATTCAAAAACTAAAGTTTCTGACTGTGCTAAAAAAATGAAAACATTGAATATTGAGCAAATTCCTGTCATCGGCGTTGAAGGCGATTTGGTGGGTATTGTTAGAGCTAGTGACTTAATTAAAGCTTTAGTGGAATAATTGTGATAGGATGGCCGTTAGTCCAGTATTGGTTATTAAAATTGTTGATGACAGTTCTGTAGGTGTTAGGGCTCGTTGGAGAGATGATTATGTTGAACACCATATTGTTTTGAACTCTGTTCTTGCATATTGGTGGGCAAATGACTTACCTCCAGCCGTTAACTTCCTGGATTTATTTGAATCTGTTATTAAAAGGACTATTAATGAACTAACGCCACATAAAATTTTAAAATTAAAGTATGATGTTAAAGCAGATGATACTTTAAAAAAGGCATCACAAATCGAAATCAATTTAATTGAAGTTGAAGCAGACGATATCGGGTTTAAGATAGACGGCAAAACTTTATCTATAAATGGTCTTAGAAATCCTTCTGATGAATCCGGCGAAAAAACTCCATTCAACGGCAGTTATGATAGGGTTATGGAAACTCCTGACTTCGTTTTAAAAAGATATAAGGAAATGAAAGACAATTAGATGTCTCTTCTTATTTTCGCCAGAATGTTCATAAACTCAGATAATGCTTCAGTATAATCTCTGAAATCATATCCTTCAATTAAACCATTTTTGTTTATGACTATTTTTTCAAGATGAATTTTTTCATCGTTTTTAAAGATGATGTCTTTTTCCAGTTGGTTTTTTGTATTTTCAATGTTTACTGTAAACGGCAGCTGGTATTGAAAAGAGTTATTTTCATAGTCAAGTTCAATGTCCTCATCATCATCAAGAGGTGATAAATTTAGGCAAACTTTTTTATAGCCAAGTAATTTTAATTGGTCATTTATTTCATTAAATGATTTGTCGGTCATGATTTTTGAAAATGAATCCAGTTCACATATACCAAGTTCATTAAAATCCCTAAGTTTGACCAGTTCACGTCCGCTTAGAGAGCTGAGTATCTCTTCGGCTTTTTTGATTTTTTCAATTTTATCTGTAGTGATTTCTGTTTCTGTAGGAATTCTTGTTGCAAGACATGTCGTTGACTTGGAATAGTTAATGTTATTTCTGTTTAGATATTCATGAATTTCCTTTGAGGTCAATCTCGCTTCAATCAGAGGGGTATGAAATCCCATTTTGTATGTGATTAAAATCCCTGGTCTGTCGATGACCAGATCACTGATGTTATTTCCATCGCAAACATAATCAAATCCATTTTCCAGACCATAACTTTTGATTTTTTCATACATCAGATTTCTGCAGGAATAGCATCTGCTTGGCAAGTTCTTTAGAAATTCCTCATCTTCATAAAAGTTGATGTCGATGATGTGATGTTTGATATTGAAACTAGCGGCCATTTCTTCGGTATGCTTTAAAAAGCTATTGGGAAATAGGTGATTGTCTATGGTTATTGCCAGAACATCCTCACTTACTTTTGATGCCAGATAAGCTATTAGGGTACTGTCTGCACCTCCGGAAAATCCGACGGCAACTCTTTTGTCTTTTAAAATATCCTTTACTATCTCGATTTTTTCTTCAAGATTCATTCTATCATATCCACAATATATCTAATCAGTTCTTTTGCGTCCTCTTTTTTAATGTCAACGGAGCTTCTAATGAAGTTAATCAGTTTATTTTTGGTTTCATCATCCAAATCAGAACTGTTTAGGGTTTGTGAATAATTTCTTTTAGGATAAAATGTAGATTTGGCAATTCTTATTAATTCGTCTTTTTGTGTCTCGTTTATGATGTTTTCATCGACTGCATTTGTAAATACATAATCCATATTGATTAAAGGTTCGGATAACGCTTCAAGGGTCTCACTATCAAGCATTACTGCAACGTCATCATCGGATGCGACTTTTCCGCTTCGATATTGATCATAGACATAGCCGACACCAATCATTCCGAGGCTGTCCATTTCAGATGCCCTAAGTGCACCCATACTTGATGCACCGACAACTGTAATTCCCTTATTCAGGACATTTAAAATTTCCTTATGGCCAACAGATGAATTCTGGTGAAATACTCCATCGATTATTCCGATGATGTCTGGATTTTCTTTTATGTCATGTCCTAAATCTCCCCTTTTAATTGGTCTTTTATATATTACTTCAACATCATCATGTGAATCCAAAATCTCTTTTGCTTCATCAAAGGGAAGGGATAATCCGGTATAAATTATAATTTTGACCATATCATCATACTCTTAAAAATCTGTATCCTGCACGGTTTGGATCAATTGAATAAAGCTCCATTGTAGGAATAACAACTCTCACAACATCAACATTAAGCTCTGGACGTGTCAGGTCGTAATAGAGAACATGTTCTATTTCATTTGCCTTAAGCTCTTCTAAAACGATGTCAATGTCTTTGGTAATGGAATCGGTACTTCTGTTTTCAATATCACTCAGGCTGATTTTTTCATCTTCATCTTCAAAATAATGCTTGTTGATACGTTTCATACGTTCATAACCTGCAGTTCTTGCAAAATCCGCCCGGACAGTATCTTCACGAGCCCCATGAATCTGTGTTGCTCTGCTTTGAGCCACTTCGGTTAATGCCCTTAGAATTGCAACTTCCGGATCCAGATGTGTTCCAATACCTAATGTCAAAAGACCCGCATCCTTTAGCAGTGTATCATCGGAGGATGCAGCTATTGTGGGAACCTTAATGTCTGCAGTTAAATCCATAAGCTTGATGTTGATTTCATTTTCACTGAATTTCGAAAGCGCATCGTTTACAACTTGAAGAATTTTTACGGGTCAGTTCAAAAATGCTCCATGCGTCCCGTTCAATGACTTCAAATATTCCATGTAAAATTGCCTCTTCCAAGCTATTTCCGGAAGCAAGACCGTTGGTGTTGGATTTAAAGAGGCTTTGGCAAGTATTGTCATTTAAAACATATGGGTGGTAAATCGCATTGGATGGGACATAATAATCTTCATCAGTTATTAAATCATGGCAAAGATTCCATTCAAGGTTCATTAAAGGGATGTTTTCCTTTCTGAAATCTTTTGGCAGGTTGAGTGTCTCAATATCAATAACATTTCCTTTACTAGAAATTTCAGATACTGTTCCAGTAACTAATTTTTCATTCTGCTTTTCAGCGGAATATCTCTCAAAACCTTCCATCATTGCTGATGCCTTTGCATGTTCTGCAGTTATTCCTTTACCTCCGTAAATACTGATGGCACCATCCTGTGAGGTTGGCCGGATTGCTGAAAAAACAGGCAGTCCAATCCTGTCCAAATGAGTGATTTCAGTAATCCTGGTAATTCCTGCGGTTTTACATTTCTCCTCATTGTTTTCAATGGTTTCACTAGGAGGGATAATTCTGTGAGTTCCCTTAAAATATTTGATTTCCTTTGATGTCATTTTATAATCCTAATATCATTCTAATTATGTTTTGAGCACCCATTGTCATTGAAAAGTATGTCATGATTCCAGCTATGGCAATAGTCACAAGCCATATTCCAATATTCCACCTCATCACTTTAGATCCGTCCAAATTCCAGATAGGAATTAGATTGAATACAGCCAAGTAGCTGTTGGTGGAAAAACCTAAGATACACACGTTAAATATGAATAGCATTGTTGCATTATTATGTGCAGGTATATAAATTGCTGATCCTATAAGTAAAAATACTAATGCAAGCACTATATTAACGACAGGTCCTGCAATTGAGATTATTCCATTTGTTTTATCATCTAAATTAGGTCCTGCATATGTATAAACTGCACCAGGAGCTGCAAATACAAAACCGAAAAATGATGAAATCAATGCAAATATCAATCCTGTCGGCCATAATTTGAACTCGGCCCAATATCCATAATGCATTGAAGTAAATTTATGGCCCAATTCATGCAATATGAACCCTAAACCCAATCCAATCATTACAACAGGGAAAATATTTCTAAGTAAATCGAAATTTCGTCCTGAATAAAGAATTGAAAAACTTAGAGAAATAAAAATAAATGCAATAATCAAATCTCTTAATTCACTTGCTGTAACTTTAAACATACTTTTAAGATATCTAATTCTATATATAAAAGTTTTTTCTAAAATATTAATTATGCATATAGACAATATTTTAAAGGATATGGAAAAGGATAATATTCAAGCTTATCTGCTCACACAATTTACAAATATTCAATATATTTCAAATTATAAGCCAACCAGCTTTGCTTTTTGCCTCATCAAGGATGAACCAATAATTTACGCTTCACAGATGGATATGGAAATTGCTAAAAGGGATTCATCAATTGAGGTAAGAAAATACGAAAAATTTGAAACTATGATTGATGATTTAAAAAAGGAAGGCGTTAAAAACTTGGCTATTGAGCCCAACTTGGTTTACAGCACA
>CACYVR010000096.1 GCA_902777885.1 uncultured Methanobrevibacter sp. | reverse complement strand
TGAACGTATCCACATACTTTACATACAAATGCCATGATATTTCCTCCTTATTCTACTTTACTAAACATATCTTTTGATGCGCCACACATAGGACATTTGTAGTCATCTGGAAGGTCTTCAAAAGCAGTTCCTTCAGCATCGTCATCATACACATATCCACACATATTACATTTCCATTTAGCCATGATTATTATCTCCTTTATATAATTAACTAAAAAAGTTTTTCAATATTTAAATTTATAGTAGATTGTAATATATAAATCATTCTACTTCTTTAAACATCTTTTTACTAACTCCACATTTTGGACATTTAAATGCATCAGAAAGTTCAGAAAATGGAGTTCCTGGTTCAATTCCACGATCAGGCAAACCTTCGTCCTCATCATATATAAATCCACAAAGTTTACATTTCCATTTAGCCATAATAATCTCCCTTGTATTGATTATAATTTTATTTAGAAAAAGAAATATAAATAATTATTTACAATTTATTAGGAACTTTCAAATGGTCCGGAAGTGGTTTGATTCTTGCAGGAGTTCCGATAGCCAAGTAAAATGGCGGTACACTGTGAATTACAATAGCACCGGCAGCCACTATTGATCCTTCACCAACCTCAACATTGGAAAGAAATGTTGTGTTTCCACCGATTGAAGCTCCTCTTCTTATGCGTGGACCCTGAAGCTCATAGTTGATACGAACAGGATATTTGTCATTTGTAAAACAGGCACAGGGACCGATAAACACATTATCTTCTATTACAGAGTTTGTCGGAATATAAACATTTGACTGGATGCTGACATCATTTCCTATTATTACATCACCTTCAATTACGGTGTTTGTTCCAATCAAAACGTCATCCCCAATGTTGGTGTTTTCCCTAATCACTACATTGTGGCCGGTTCTGAAATTATCTCCAATGACTACATCATTATAGATAATTGAGTTTGATCTTATCGTGTAGTTATTTCCAATAACAGGAGGCTTTGAACTTGGTGAATATTCAACACCGAACTGAATATTGTCTTTTGGATTGAATTGTAAAGGTTCTTTAATTTGTGGTGTTTCATCCAAAATATTATCATAATCATCATTCATTTCAACAGCAGGAGGTTTTCTTTCAACATAGGTTGGTGCTTCCTGAGTATAAACAGGCCTTTGCCTAATTTCACGTTGAGTCTCTCTAGAATATTCTAAATCATACCCGTCAGGAGCCTGATTATTTCTTTTTTGTGGTTGTTTATCCTCCAATGATGATGAAAATCTTACCATAATATCAAACCTTCACTTAATTAGATTAACTTTGTTAATGAATTAATGTATGTAATTCATTAGTATATATATTAGATGGTTCAGTTAAAAAATGTCTAAAACTATCTAAAAATTAATCAAGTATTATATATGTTGAAAAATATACAAAATTATATGAAAATTGCAATCAGATATTATACAAAAACAGGAAACACCAAAAAAATGGCTGAAGCTTTAAGCGAAACTGTTGGTGTTGAAGCGTTAACTGTAGATAACCCATTAACTGAAGATGTTGACATTCTATTTTTGGGAAGCGCAGTTTACGCTGCAGGTGTCGATGCTAAAGTTAAAGAATTCATTGAAAACATTGATGTTAACGTTGGGAAAATCATTAACTTCAGCAGTGCAGCTTTGATTGAATCAACATACAAACAAGTGAAAAAAATAGCTGAAAACAATAATCTTACTATGGCCGAAGAGGAATTCCACTGCAGAGGTGCTTTCAAATTAGTCCACAGAGGAAGACCAAATGATAATGATTTAAGGAATCTTCAGGAATTCGCAAAGAATATTGTTTCACCATAATAACCCTTACAAAGTTACAAAATCTTTATATAACTTTCAGGTCAAATTACTATTAAAGAAGGTGTTAATTATGCATTTAAAAGATTTGCTTGATAATTTAGATTTAAGATTAAAATTACCACAGCACTGGTACTCAACAGACATCAGCAATGACTTTGAAGAAGGAAAACTCATTGAAAATGGAGATGTTGTAGTAATCGAAGCGAAAAACGGTGAAAAATTAAGAAGAATTACCATCGATGTAAATGATGGGATGTCCATTATCACCCATTATCCTGACGGCAAGGAAATAGGTGTCAAATACATGGACAACAAGGACGATTTCGAGTATATTGGAAAAATTAGTGATTTAAAAAACTAATTTTCCATTAACTACTTTTTAAAAACCCCAACCACACTATAATAGATTTCAAATATTTTATCTTCAAATTTATAAACAAAATATGCAGAAAACATACCTACTGCAATACCTGCCAAAACATCAAGAGGCATGTGAACTCCCACATATATTCTTGAAAAACCAACTAAAAGACCCCATACAATTAAAAGAACAGCCCATAATTTATTTTTAGTTTTTAAAGCCAAAAACCCAACAACAGAAAAAGTTGATAAGGTATGGCCTGACGGAAATGAATTGGGATCTAATTCTGTAACCAAAACACGAACATTGTTCAATAAAATAAAAGGTCTTGGCTGTGTAAAAATATGTTTTAAAATAAACCCGATTCCTGCAGCAATTACTAAGGATAACAAACATAATAAGGCAATTCTTTTAGCATCTTTCTTTTTAAAAACTATGCATAAAAGAATAGCAATGAGACAAAAAAGTAATACGAACTCAAATCCTCCCAAATATGTTATATAAGGCATTATAACATCAAATACAGAATTTTGCAAATTATGGTTGATAAAATAAAATAAATCTTCATTAATCAAAATAAAACCTCATATAATTATATAAATTTCAAATTATAAAATATTTATTATAGGTGATGGCAGTGGATAAGAAATTCATATTGGATGAAGTTAACCTAATAAGGCAAGAAATAGGTCATGATGAAGTTAATATCTATATTGAAAATCTTTATTTTAACAAGGATACTAATGAATTATGGATAATAACTGAAGACAGACCCGATAAATCAGCCATTATTGGAAAAGGAGGATGGGTTGTTGGTAAACTAAGAGAAAAGCTCAACCTTGAAAGCATTCATGTTGAAAGCTATGGGGACTTTTTAAACAAAGAGTACAAATTGAAACTCTCCGAAAGAACCGTTGGAAACCTGAATGTTGATTTAGTGGGCATTAACAACCTGAAAAAAGTAATCAATGATAAATTAAATAATATTTACAGCTTTAATTTTGAAAACTATCTTAAAAACAATGAATTTAATGAAAGTAAAAATACAGAAGCCGTCGTTGCTCTTTCAGGTGGTGTTGACAGCAGCTTTTCATTGATTTTAGCAAAAAGATTAGGTTTTAATCCAATAGCCATTACAGTTGATCCTGGAAGCATAATATTGCCAAACCAGTATAAAATCAATATTAAAACATTAACCGAAAAGCTGGATGTCAATCATGAATATCTAACCGCCAATTATGAGGAAGTCATAAAGGAATCACTGGACGGTAAACTCCATCCCTGTGGAAGATGTTCCAAAAACACGGGAGAAATTGCCAAAAAATATGCAAAAGATAACGAAATTCCAATAATTATCTTTGGTGATATGCTTGCAACAGGTACACAATGTATAAATAAACAGGACGATTCATTATATCGCTTGAACCTTCCAGCAAGTTTATCGACTGGTAAGCAAGAGATAAAATCCTTAATCAGAAACTATAATTTAAGAGAGTTTAAAGGATTTGGTTGTCCGCTACTTTATGAAGTTCACAAAAAACACCCTCACCTGAAAAAATATTCCATTCAAAGGATACTTAGGGAAACCCGTTCACAGGCACTTGAACCCGGTGAAGCCCTAGATTTGATTTGGAGTTTCTACAGGACGGAAAAAAATTAGCCGCTCCCAGATTTATCTGGTTTTAAGATATATTTGCTTGCAAAAAGCATACAAATCGTACTTCGCAGTATAAATAATTAAAATCCATAAAATAAGAAAAAATTTTAAACACAAAAATAATGAATCATCTTCAAAAAATAAAAAAAGAAAGTAAATTGAATTTAATCATTTACTTAAGCATTAACTGTTACTTTATTTGCAATATTGGCACCATTGTATGATGATGTAATAATATACTCTCCAACCATTAAATTAATATTTAATTTAGCTTTTCCTGTTTCGTTAGTTGTACGATTATACATTATACCATTGATGTTGAAAGTAACAGTTGCATTTGCTAATGGAGCTCCTTGACCATCAACTAAATTAGCTATAAATGGTTCAGGAGTACCATATTTTTTAGTTAAATCATCAGCAGATAAAACTGGTAAAACTGTGATGTTATTTGCTACATTACATCCACCATAACTTGCGGTAATAATATAATTGCCTGGTTCTAGATTAATATTTAATTTAGCATATCCTGACGCATTAGTTTTTCTTTCATACATCATGCCATTGATGTTGAAAGTAACCGTTTCGTTTTCACCTAGAGGATTCCAATCGTCACCTATAACCTTAACCGTGTATTGGGTTGCATTTCTAAAGTATTTAGTAATATTATTGTTTTCAATAAGAATAATTTGATTAATTAGAAATACTTAGTAATTAAATAGAAGCTGAGCCATACATGAAAAAATTCATGTAATTCTATCAAAACTAAATATTCACTAACTAATCTTAGCATAATAATGCCAATATTATATTTATAAAAAAGAATATATAAAGTTTAGGAATACCTAAAAAAATAAGTTAAAGGAAATTAAATTCCCTTTTTTTCAAATTCTTCATTTAAAAATACTTTAATGTTATTGCGAGCTAACTCCACCATTTCAGGAGCAGGTCCACCAACAACACGTCTGATTTTAACATTTTCAGCAGGATTTAAAGCATTTTGAATTAAATC
>CACYVR010000095.1 GCA_902777885.1 uncultured Methanobrevibacter sp. | reverse complement strand
TGCTTGTGATAATACCCAATTTGACGGATAATTAATTGAAACTCCACCTTTAGACATTGTCAACATGGTAACAGATTCATTGGAATTACTGTTACTGCCGCCACTTCCATTACCAAAAGAAACATCATTAATAACAATATATCCAAAAACCGCAATGACAATTAAAAGTATTGCAACTCCAATTATTGTAAGTTTATTCATAAATTCACCATTAAATAAGAATTATCCCGAATCAGGAGTAGGAGTATTGCCTCCTCCACCTTGGGAGCCGCCACCAGTATCAGAACTTCCTCCACCCTGAGAGCCACCGCCAGTATCAGAACTTCCTCCACCCTGGGAACTACCGCCGGTATCAGAACTTCCCCCAGAAGTAGAAACATGACTTGTATCTGAGGAAGTAGTAGTTTGTACACGAACAACACTTGAATTAGATGAAGACGTTGTTGTATTTTTTGAAGTATTTGCATGAATATCAGCTACATCTGGAAATGCTGTGTCCGTAACAATAGCTGAAGCGTTTGTATCTGCAAGAGATGCAAAATCAAAATTAAATATACCAAAACCAGCACCTACAGTAAACCCTATAGCTAAAATTAAAATAGTTAAAAGTTTAAAAGTGCCTGAATCCATAGGAGCTTTTTCTTTAATTTGCTTATCTCCTTTCTTTGGATTAATAATATATTTTTGAACTAAATCCTCTTCTTCTTTCTTTTCGTTTTTAGTAGGTTTTTTATTTTTAGGAGAATTGGAAGGCTTACCTTGCATAGACCTAATTCTATTAGTAGCTTCCCTAGCATCTAAAGCATTTAATTTATCCTCATATTTAGAACGGAAATAAATATATTTTTCTCGAGATATTTTTCCATGAGCATAATCAGACTCTAAACTTGCCATAATTTTTAGAAGTTTATCTTTATCATTAGACATACTAACCCTCCCTAAATTTAGTTAACATTACTAATTATATTAAAACATAAATTTATAGTTTACTTAAATTCGGGATATGAACCTAAAACTTTGAAAAAATAAGTATTATCATCAATGTCCATTATAATTTTTTTAATTGTATTGTCCTTATAATGGCCATAAAAATCAACAAAAAATAAATATTTGCCTAAACCTTGCTTGGACGGTCTTGATTCAATCTTAGTTAAGTTAATATTATATTTTTGAAAAATTCCGAGTATATTATACAGAGAACCAGGATGGTCTTCATATATTGAAAAGATAATAGACGTTTTATCATTATCGCCAGGATCAGTATCCTCTTTTGACAACACTACAAAGCGAGTAGCATTGTTGTCAACATCCTGAATGTTTTTTTCAAGAATTTCCAAATCATAGAGTTCTGCACTTTTAACGTGTCCAATAGCTGCTTTGGATTTATCACCTATTATGCTTTTTGCTGCACTGGCAGTGCTTACGGCGTAATGAGGCTGAACATTATGGCTGCGTATGAATTCCTGACATTGGGAAATGGCCTGCTGGTGTGAATATACATCTTTTATATCCTCCATTTTAGAACCGGGATTGACAATTAGATTTTGATTAATGGGAATAATAACCTCGCCAACGATATTTAAATCAAATTCATGAGCAAGACAATCAAGAGTAATACCTACAGGACCTTCGATAGAGTTTTCAATTGGAACAATTCCCTTTATACATTGTCCAGAATCAATACTTTCCATAACTGCAGGAATAGTACAGAAAGGAACCAAATCATCACCCAATAATGATGCCGCTTCATGAGAAAATGTTCCCTCAGGCCCTAAAAAAGAAATCAATTCATTCATTAAATCGCCTAAAAAAAAGTTTAAAAAGTATAGCTAGAAATAGCTACACTATGCTTCTAATTTTGAAATCAATCTTAAAATATCAGTTTGAGTTATTATACCAATAACTTTATCATCTTCTACAACAGGCAACCCATTGAAACCAGTTTTCATCATGATTTTTGAAACCTCACAAATAGGTGTGTCTTTTGAAACAACACAAGGGTTTGTAGACATGATATTTTCAACCAATACTTCTTTAATTTGAGATTTTTGATATTTTTCTGGAACATGTTTCCTAAAGTCAATGAAAGCCCTCATTAAATCTTTAGAAGTAATCATTCCAACTAAATTTTCATCATCCATGACGGGAAGTCTGCCGACTTTATTATCGATACTGACTCTTCTTGCATGGACAAGTCTTTCGGATGGTGAAACTGAAAGGACATCTTTAGTCATTATTTCTTTAGTACATATTTTTTCATATTCTCCATCAATAGCTAATGTTACAAAGTCTGCTTTTGAAACAATACCTATCATTTTATCACCATCCATGACAGGCACTGATCCGATTCCATTGTCAAGCATGATTTTAGCTACTTCAGCCAAACGCATGGATTGTGGAACTGAAATAATATCTTTTACCATTACGGATGAAACATGGAGCCTTGAAGCCGGCATACTTTCATATTTTGAAGAACCGAGCTTTTTAGCAATATCTCTTTCAGAAATAATACCTACTAATTCTTTATTGTTAAGAACCGGTAGACGAGAAATTTTATTTTTTCTAAGCAACTTTAATGCATCGCTAAGATTTTGGTCTTTATCGATTGTGATTAAAGATGTAGACATTAAATTTTTAATTTGCATTGGTCTACCTCCATTTTCTATAATTTTTTAATAGCTCTTAAAATATCTCTTTCAGTGATAATACCTATTACATCATCATCTTTAACTACAGGTACGCCACCAATATTGCTTATTTTAAATAATTCACAGATTTCGCCAATGCTGTCTTCTGGTTCAACAACAATAGCATCTTTAACCATGATTTCAGATAATTTTGTCTGTTCTAAAATTTCACTAGCTGCATTTGAATTTAAATTATCGAAAAATTCTTTTGCATTTAAGAATCTTATAATATCGGTTGAGGTTACAATACCCAATAATTTTTTAGCTGCTTTGGAAATATCAGCTTCTCCTCCAATAATAGGAATTCTTCTTAATCCATTTCTAACCATGATTTTACATGCACTTTCAATAGGAGTACCTGGAGTGGTATTGAACACTTTTGTAGTCATATAATCTTGTGCAGTTCTATCATCCATTCCTCCTGCAAGAGATAATGCAATATCCCTTTCGGTTACGATTCCTGTGAGTTTTTCATCAGCATCAACAAGAGGAAGAGCACCAATTTGATTTGCAAGCATTACATCAACAACATCACGAATTGAAGATTTATCGGATAAACAAATAACATCGCGAGACATGATTTCACGAACAGGTTCGTTGATAGCTGCTAAAAAGTTATCTTGGTATTTTTTTTCAATAATATTAAATTTGTTTCCTCCACCAAAGAAATCTAATATATCCATTACTGTTACAATACCTAAAACTTTACCAGAACCAGGATCGGTAATTGGTAACCTTCTGAATTGGTGTTCCATCATTACTTTAGCAGTATCTTTGATACTTTTACTAGGAGGAATTGATATTACATCTTTGGATGCAACTTTCATAATTTCTCCAGGTTTATCATGAACTTTAGTTTCTTGTTCAACAGATCCTCTATTCATAGATTTTCTTAAGTTAATGGATGTTTTTTCTTTCATTTATACACCTCTTAATAGTAATTATAAGCCTAAAATTTAAATCATATTACTCAATATTCAAAATTTTATGAATTTGAGGAATGGTGGAAACTTCAAAATATTCCCCAACAATCTCAGAAAACTCGAATAAACAATTAGAAAGATTGTCCCATTCATTTAAAGGACTTGAAGGTTGAATAATAACTTGAAGATTATCCTTATAAATTATCTCTTTATCAATTTTTTTAATAACCTCTTCAAATGATTCAATTTTTAGACATGGCAAAATAACTACTTTACAATATACATTTATAGATTTTTCTATTAATAAATTTAGTGATTTAATTTCATTTAAAAAAATATCTTCTTTATAATCGCCATTAAATTGTTCTTTCAGCTTTATATCAAGCGAAACAATATCTAAATTATCAATTAAATCAATATTATCTGGTAGAGTCCCGTTTGTTTCAAGCATTATATTAAGATTAGTGAGCTTTGAAACTTCGTTAATAAACTCAGGATATAACGATGGTTCACCACCAGTAAAAGATATAGTATGACAGTCAGAGGTTAAAATACTTTCGATTTTTTCAACAACTTCGGCAGGTGTCATAAGTATTCCCTGATTATCGGAAATACTATTTTTTGTATCACAATATGCGCAATTTAAATTGCAACCTGCAAAACGGACAAAAATCTGTCTCTGACCGATTAAAACGCCTTCTCCCTGAAAAGAAGAAAATATTTCAATTATTGGGGCTTTCATATTTATTCCACAAATTCCTTTTTAAACTGGGCACCCTGACCAATACCCTCATTAACACACACGGAAATAGATTCCAAATTGTCATATGTTTCCGTCAATTTACGAGACAATGTTTCTGCAAAAAATTTAGATAACTCTTCAGCAGAAGTATATGGGAGAGGCAAGAATACACAATCCTCAGATGGAATAGAATAGCCTTTACCATCAATTTTAAAGAAAACTGTTTTTTCCTTTTTCAAATCGAAAATTGAATTTGACTCTTTGTCGAAATCCTTAAATTCAATTAAATTGTTATACACAGGAATTAAAAGTCTGTGATCCAGTTCATCACAGATTGCCTTAGTATATTTTTTTACATCTTTAAAATCAACAACAAATTCAAATTTTCCTGCCCTTTCACCTTCAATTTCCACATCAACAAAATATGAATGGCCATGTATAAATCCACAGGATTCATGACCCGGAATAACATGGGCGGATGAGAATCTTAAATTAGACTGAATACCATTTA
>CACYVR010000094.1 GCA_902777885.1 uncultured Methanobrevibacter sp. | reverse complement strand
TATATATTGGATTATTATATATAATAAATGTTGATATATGTCAAAATTTTACATAAGTGATAAGTTATGAAAGAATTAACAGAAAGTCGTATTAAGATTTTAAAGCATTTTTCCAATGGCATAACTCATAATTTAATCTTGTGGATTATTTCTAAAGAACCTATCCATGGATATGGGATTATGAAAAAATTAGATGAATTTTTTGATTTTGAAAATGCGAATTGTGACTTAAAATCTTCTTCCAGTAAAGTTTATCCGATTTTGAGAAAAATGGAGGATAATGGTCTTATCCGAGGTGAATGGCAAACTGTCAATAATAAACGGGTAAAGTTTTACAGCGTTACTGAAGATGGTGAAATAGTTTTAAATCATATTAGAATTAGTATGCAGCATGTTTTTGAAAATTCTAATTGGTTGTATTTCATTGAAGATATGACTGGAAAAAAAGTTGAATTGGTGAATTTAAATGAATGCAATTGAAACCGTAAATCTTACGAAAGTTTATAAAAATTTCACTGCAGTAAATTCCCTTAATCTAAAAATTCCTGATAAAACGATATTTGGAATGCTGGGTCCAAATGGTGCCGGTAAAACTACAACAATTAAAATGTTAACTTGTCTAATCCAGCCCACTTCCGGCGGTGCTACTGTTGGGGGTTATGATATTCAAAAAAATCCTAATGAAGTCAGAAGGCTTTTGGGAATGGTACCTCAGCAAGTCAGTTTATATAAGGATTTGACAGTTATGGAAAACTCTCAGCTATGTGCTGACTACTATGGAATTAATCCTGATGAAAGGGATTCTCGTATTGAAGATTTAATGGAACTTGTAGATATAAAGTATGCAAAAGATAAATTGATTTCCCAGTTATCCGGGGGTCAAAAACAGAAGGCTTCTCTTGTAGCCAGTTTGGTTCACAGGCCTAAAATATTGTTTTTGGATGAACCTACTATTGGACTTGATCCTACTACTAAAAGAATATTGTGGGATTTGATTCGTGAATTAAATGATGATGGCCATACTATTATTTTATGTTCTCATGATATGCATGAGGTTGATATGTTATGTGATAATGTGGGAATTATAAATACAGGTAATTTGGTGGCTTATGATACTCCTCAGGGTCTTAAGGATTCACTTTTGGAGTCAAATAAAAAAGAAATCTCAGACACTTTATCACAGATTTCATCTGAAAGTGATGTCAGCAAGTCAACTAAAGAGGATGTTGATAATTTGTCTTTGAGAAAAATGTCTTTTTTACTTAAAAGTAATAATGAAGATGTTATTAATTCATTAAGATTAAATCCTCATGTTAAAAGTATTGAAATTGCTCATAATGGTCGTATTAATATAAGAATTGATTATTTTGATGATGATGCTTTAAACAGTATTTTGGATACTGTTATTAAATCTGATGGTGTAATTAAATCTGTTTCAACAGAAGAACCTTCCCTTGAGGATGTTTTTATTAAAGCAACATCAGAGGTGGTTGAAGATGATAGAGCTTAAGAAATTTGGTTGGATGATTAAAAAAGAGTTGATTTCTCTTAAAAGACATCCCGTTAGACTGGTTTCCATTATAGCTTTTCCGATAATCATGATTTTACTTTTTGGTTATGGTATGGGCGGAGACATGACGGACTTGCCTATTGTTGTTGTAAGCCAGTCCGATGGTAATTTAACAGATTTAACATTAGACACTATTAAATCCAGCGAAACATATCATGTTGTTAAGGTAATGGATGATCAGGTAAAGGCTGAAAAGATGGTTGATGATGGTGAGGTTAAGGCGGCCATTATAATGCCTAAAGATTATGATGATACTAACTCGTCGAATCAGAAGGCCGTAACACTTTATCTGGATTCATCAGACCAGATGGCTTCTCAGATTTTAGATTCATCAACTCAGGCAATGTTTTACAGATTATCAAATATGGCGGCTACAACTTCAGTTACTGCAGTTAATGAGAATTCTACTGCAACACCTAGCCTTTCCCATCAATTGAATAATTTTAAAGACAGTATTAGCCTTCATATTAATAGAATTTATGGAAATATTAAGTATATTGACTTTTTAGTTCCTGCTATTTTAGGCATGACTATTATGATGAGCTGTATGATGGGTATGGGGGCAACAATTGCAGGTGAAAGGGAAACCGGAGAACTTGCAAGATTGTTCATGACACCAACCTCTGTTTCTACTGTCATTGGTGGAAAGATTGCTGCTAAATTACTTATTGAACTTGTCAGGGCCTTAATATTAATTTTAATGGCCATAATTTTATTCCATGTAAGTATTAAAGGCGGAATATTCCAGACATTTATTGTTCTTGTCTTTGGTGCATTATGTTTTGTCGGTTTTGGTATAATGTTATCTGCAAGAACTCAAACGCAGGAGGATTATGCTCAGATTGTAATGCCTTTCTCAATGCCTATGATGTTTATTTCAGGAGTATTTTATCCGATTGAAACAATGCCATGGATTTTACAGAAATTGGCTTATGTTTTCCCATTAACTTATTTGAATGATGCTATGCGTGGGGTAATGCTTAAAGGCCAAACTTTAGGTGATGTGTGGTTTGATTTAGTTATTCTTGTTGGTTACACTTTATTGTTCTTTATAATTGGTGTTAAAAGATTTAATAGGGATGTTTAGGTGATTTAATATGTATAAAAAAATTTGTATTGCTATTTTAATTGTATTTATGTGTTTAAGTCCAATTGCAGGTGCAAATTGGATTTCTTTCGGTCATGATTATAATCATACCGGTTTTGTTAAGGATGATTCTGATTTTGTTACAAACTTGTGGACTTTCAATTTTGCCTCTCCGATTTTTTCATCTCCCGCAATCTCAGGTGACAACATTTATTTATCTTCAAGTAATGGTCAATTAAAATCAATAGATATGGAAGAAGGTAGTGAAAAATGGAACATAGATTTAAAATCTGGTACTAGTGCTTCACCAATAATATATAATAAAACATTGTATATAGGTAGTGAAGAACATTTTACCGCAATTGATATAGAAAATAATAAAACACTTTGGCAACATTCCTCCTCTCCAATAAGATCAGCACCATACCTCTATAATAATGCAGTATATGTGGGCTGTGATGACGGTCATTTATATGCTTTTAACAATGAAACCGGTGAAAAAATATTCAATGTTAAACTGGACGGTAATCTACACTCTTCTCCAATAGTTATCAATAATACAGCTTTCATCGGATCAAGCAATGGAAAACTCTATGCCGTTGACATATCTTCACAAAATACCAGCTGGACATACACTACTGGAGATGCAATATCCTCTTCACCTGCATATGGGGACGGAAAAATATTCATCGGATCTGATGACGGCAATTTATATGCAATAAATGAATCCAATGGAAATCTGGTATGGAAATTTGATTTGAATAATAAAGTTAAATCTTCCCCAACTGTTGATAAACATGACAATAATGTTTTCATAGGTTCTGATGAAGGAAACCTGACATGTCTGGATATTCGTGACGGAACATTAAAGTGGAGTCATTCAGTAGGGGATAAAGTACAGTCAACTCCTGCAATTAAAGACAATTTAATTGTTTTTACATCCAATAATGGAAATGCATATGTTTTAAATAAATACACCGGTTTGGAGGAGTTCAGCTATAATCCGGGAACAATACTGTTCAACTCTCCTATTACTTCATCACCTGTAATTAACGGAAACAGTTTGTTTGTTGCCGGTAATGACGGATATTTATATTCACTAAACATAGATAAACATGAAGTTCCAACTTCCGTCTTTTTATATTACTCCTTAGCTATTTTAATTGCTGTTTTGATTGTAGCTATTGTTGTAATTCGAAAAATTAAAAATTAGTCTTTTTGACTAATTTTTATTATATTTTAAATGATAGATTTTATATGTGTCCTTTTCATATACTTTTTCAAAAGTAACGTTTTCATTCGATAATGATTCCAAATCCTTATTGCTTGCAATATAGGTGATATTTAATTTCTCCAGGTCATTAACATTAAAATTAACTGTAAATAAATCTGAAGATTTAAGAATAAATGTAGTATTGGATTCATTTTGGAAATCTACTAAAATATGGGCATATCTATTATAAACTTCCTCATATTGACCGTTAGGATCTATAACATGCCATTTATCCAAATCAGGATAAACATTAACTGAATTTACTGTTTTTGCACCAACTACCGTTAAATAATTAATAGCCAAATCATAAACAAGCCATTTGGCATCAGGATCTTTTTGAACAATGGAATCCACTTCATGAATAAAATCATTTTCCAAAACAACGTCAGTTCCATAATCAACCGGATTAACCAATGCTCCTGCAGTAAATGATATAAAAATAACGCATACTAAAAATGCTGTTTTTCCTTTTTTGGAACCTGCCATTAAAGCTGCACTAAAAGTAATTGCATAAAGAATAACCAATGCTATTATCATCCATCCGTGGTAATACGGACCGTAAAAGTAAGTGGAGAGATAAACTACTGCTGCTGAGAGTATTGCTGCAAAAACAATAAGTAATTTTTTATTGTTTATTTCTTTTAAACTGGCCATTGCTCTGGTCAATATCAATAAACCTATAAATGTTAATACACTAAAAAGTCTTGATGTTTTCATATGGTCTCTTAAAGTTACAGAGAGTATCGGGTCAGGCAGTGGAATAAAATAAAAGATTATAAATAATAAATATAAAACTAAAAGACCTGTCAATAATTTATCCTTTGTTTTTTGTACAAAAAGAACTATAACTGATATAATAATTGGAATTGGGAACAAATCAATAAACACTGAGTTTTCAACTGTATTCAATGGAATATTGGCATTAGTCATTGGGAAAAATATT
>CACYVR010000093.1 GCA_902777885.1 uncultured Methanobrevibacter sp. | reverse complement strand
TATATTTGGTTGGCTGGACTATTTTTAATTTGACTTTAATTTGTAAAATACAATTAGGTTTAATTTTAAGCTTTTACTTTTAAATCGATTTAAAATTCCTTTAATTTAACTCATTCCTTTTAAAAATGCTTTTCTATTTTAATTGCTTTTTTAGATTAAATCAGTAACAATATTTGAATTTGATTATAAATAAGTAATTTTAATTAATATTTGGTTAAAAAAAGCTTGATTATTTTATATTTAACCTATATAAGCTATTTTTTCTTATATTCGTGATAAAAAATTAATTCTCAAATTGTCATATTTTCGCTTGCTTTGGCTTGGTTATATTGAATTTAAGCTATTTTTAGTCATTTAATTTTTAGCTTAAAATAGTTTTTTTTGGCATTTTTATACATATTTTTGCTTATTTAAATGAAAAACTTTATATACTACTTATTAATTAATAATTACTAGCAATCTTGGGATAATTCAAAAATTTAAGAAAAATTATTTGATAAATTTTCATGATAAATCATGATTAATTCTGAGGTTGTAGTTTAATTAAGCGAGATGAAAATATGAATACAAGACAAAATGTTATTTTAATGTTTTTGATTGTCATGTTGTCTTTCGCAATTGTCTCGGAGGTTTCAGCTGTGGCACTTGATGACGCTGAACCTGGTGAGTCGGGTTTGAATGGACCAAATGGATCATTTAATTCATCCGGCCCACAATTCCCCGACGAAAGATTACATAAAGTATCCGACGGGCCAGTTGATGATACATTAGATAATCCACATTCAAATAATCAAAGTTCTTTAAAGGATGTTTCTTTTGAAACATTTGAAAACATGAATTTATACGAACATTCACATGAGAAATCTCATGATGCAGGAATTCAAGACACTGACAATAGAAAATATTTAGATGGCAAAGACTTTAGGCAAGGTGAAATAATGCGTCCTGATTTAAGATTTGATGAAACTCATGCTCCTGGATTTGTGGATAACAAATCCTGTGAAGTTATAAGTGATATCACATCTGAATTGTTAGGTATGGACAATATTTCTTCTGCATTCAAAAACGACAGAAAAGGAAATTTCAATAATTTGCCTTTCAACGGTGTTTTGCCTCCGGAAAACATGTCATTTGATATTGTCTTTGAATATTTTGAATTCAATCAAAAAGGTGACTTAGATCAATTTAATATGGATTTGCTTTCAAAAAATAAATCTCCCAACAAATTAAATAGTTTCCTTATCCATAAGAAAGACATCTCTATGTTAAAAAATGAGTCAGCTATAATTGATGATGCTATTCCAACAAATTCCCAATTTCCTTTATATGATTTCCTCCCCGAAATTAATAGAACACACAGTTTTGAAAACACACATTTTCCAAATTTAAAAAATCATAATAGTATGCCTTTTTGGAATAGTGTCAATTGGAAAAAATCTGATATAAATATGTCAGATTTAAAACATGAGGGTAATTTAACCTCAAAAATTAAAGAGGAACTTAAATTATAAGGCAATCAACATGTCCTTATTTTCCTCTTTTTATTTTTTTTCTTTTTGAATAGGTAAACTATAAATAATTTTTAATAAATAACTATTTTTGAATAAATTGTTTATGGTATGTTTATGTTTGAAATAAAAGCTAAAGATATGAGAGGAAGAGTCGGTGTTTTAAAAACCAAGCACGGAAAGGTTAAAACGCCTGCATTAATGCCTGTGATACATCCGAGAAAACAGGCAATTGATGTAAAAAAGTATGGCGCCGATATTGTAATAACTAACGCTTATTTGATTTATAAGGATGAAGACTTAAAAGAAAAGGCTGTGGATGTTGGTCTTCATGAATTAATTAACTTTGACGGTCCGGTAATGACTGATTCAGGTTCATTCCAGCTTTCAGTTTATGGTGATGTTGACATTACAAACAAGGAAGTCATTGAATTTCAGGAACTGATTGGAACGGATATAGGAACAAGCCTTGATATTCCAACGGCACCTTTTGTAGAACGTGAAAAGGCAGAAAGCGATTTGGAAATAACTCTTGAACGTGCAAAGGAAGCGGTTGAGTTTAAAAAGGAGCACAATATTGAAATGCTATTGAACTCAGTGGTTCAGGGCTCAACATTCATGGACTTAAGGCAGAAATGCGCATCAGAATTATCTAAATTGGATGCGGATTTATATCCTATCGGTGCAGTAGTGCCTCTGATGGAATCTTATCATTATAAGGAGCTTGTTGATGTTGTAATGAATTCGATGATGAATCTGCCGGACAACACTGCCCGCCATCTGATGGGAGCAGGTCATCCTATGATATTTGCCCTTGCAGTTGCAATGGGATGTGATTTATTTGATTCAGCTGCTTATATTTTGTATGCAGAAGACGACAGGTTACTTTCAACCAGAGGAACATTCAAGCTGGAGAATTTGCAGGAAATGCCATGTTCCTGTGAAGTATGCTCAAAATACACTCCAGATGACTTAAGGGCAATGCCTAAAAAGGAAAGAAGGGATTTAATTGCACAGCATAATCTTCATGTTTCATTTGCAGAATTGAGATTGATCAGACAGGCCATTTATGAAGGAAGTTTGATGGAACTTGTTGAGGAACGCTGCCGTGCTCATCCTGCACTTTTGGATGCCGTTCGCCAGCTCGCCAATTACAGTGAGGATTTTGAAAAATACGATCCTAGAAGTAAAAAATCCGCATTTTTCTACACAGGTTCAGAATCATTAAGGCGTTCAGAAGTCTTTAGACACCATAAAAAACTTAAAGGTATGCCTAAAAAACGTGATTTAATAGTTTTACCTCCTACACGCAAGCCATACTCCAAATTCATCTCAGGCAAATTGGGAGAATTTTATGTCTGTGGTGACAGTCATGAAATTGACTTGGATGATGCGGACTTTATGGTTTTGGATGTTCCATTTTCCCTGATACCTCTTGAAATAGATGAACTCTATCCGTTAAGCCAAAGTGCAGCTCCTAAAATTCGTGACGGTGACAGTGTGGAATTCATAAGTGATTTTTTAAATGATTTTTCACAAGACTATGACGAAATTTTAATTCATAAAAAAGTTGCAGACATTCTGAATCTTGATTTGGAAAATAAGTTTGAAGATGAAATAATATATGCAAAAGATGATGTTAAAAAAGTTAAGGCAATAGCGGACTATCAGTTCGGCTGGGGTGCCGGTGAAGCTTTATTTAAAGGCAATATCAAAATAGAAAAAAGCAAAAAAACCGGAAAAATCAGACACATCTATGATGGAAAGACATTGATTGTAAACATGAGAGCATCAGACTCATATCTTGTTTTATCCAAGGAAGGTGCAAAAAGATTGCATGGGGCAATGCCTTATCCGCAAAATCGTGTTGTAGTTAACAGGGACTCAGAACCCTTTGCCCTTGACGGCAAAAGCATATTTTCAAAGTTCGTCGTCGAATGTGATGAAAATATAAGATCTAATGATGAAGTGCTGATAGTTAATGAAGAGGATAAGCTGCTAGCATACGGTAAATCATTAATTTCTGCTGTTGAAATAAATAATTTCCAAACAGGACAAGCCATTAAAACAAGAAAAGGATTTAAAAAATAGGTGTTAATATGAGTGATGAAAATAAGGTAAACACAGGTCATAACATTGAAGATAAGGAATTGATTAAAAATGCAAGAAAACCTGTCGGTGAATTGGGACATAAGATTCTTGACAGGATGAACAAATCTCATGAAATGATGGCTCAATGGGGTGTCAGCCATTTTGACGTGGCTGAAAGTGATGTGATATTGGACATCGGCTGTGGTGGCGGAAAAAACCTTGAAAGATTTGCTGCACAGATTACTACCGGAAAAGTCATAGGAATAGATTATTCCGAAGTGAGTGTAGAAAAGTCCCAAAATCTCAATCAAAAAGCCATTGACGATGGAAAAGTTGAAGTAATTCAGGGCTCTGTTAGTGAAATGCCCTTTGAAGATGGCAATTTTGATATTGTAACAGGTTTTGAAACCATTTATTTCTGGCCAGATTTTATAAATGACTTAAAGGAAGTTAACAGGGTTCTTAAAAAAGATGGTCTGGTATTTTTCTGTAATGAAGCTGTTTATAGGGAAGGAGAAATGGAAAAATATGATGATTTGGTTGAACTTCTGGACATGAAAATATATTCTGAAGACGTCTTGAAGGAATCTCTTGAAAAAACAGGCTTCAGGGATTTCAAAGCCTATATTGATGATGAAAACGATTGGATTTGCGTCACTGCAAGAAAAAATTAATATTTAAATTATTAATTTTTATATTTTTTTTGTCTCAAAACAAAAATCGGATAAAAAAATCAAAACTTTTATATATTATGATGGTGCAATATAATATTGTTGTTTATTTTATGCGGTGTTAGTCCAGCCTGGTTAAGACTCTAGCCTGCCACGTTAGAGACCCGGGTTCAAATCCCGGACGCCGCACTTTTACTTTTGCAGCTGTGGTATAGTCTGGTTATTACTTGGGCCTTCCAAGCCTACAACCCGGGTTCGAATCCCGGCAGCTGCATGTTAAAAATTACTTTTTTTGGAAATATTTTATATCTTTTTTTAAAATTGTTATTTTTTGTAGTTACTTTTATATAATACTTAAAATCATATATTAATTAATTAGAATACTTTTTAATGTGTTTTTATAAATTTATATTTACGGTGATTTAATGGTAGGAATTTGATGAAGATACTGCAACTATTGCAGTTACCGCTGCTAGATATGCTCTAGCAAGAGCTCAAATAGATCCACAAAAGATTGGTGCTGTTTATGTTGGTTCTGAATCACATCCTTATGCAGTAAAACCAACAGCAACTATTGTTGCAGAAGCTGTATGTGCAACACCTGATTTGACTGCAGCAGATTTGGAATTTGCATGTAAGGCAGGAACTGCAGGTATACAAATGTCTATGGGGCTTGTTGAAAGTGACATGATTGAATATGGATTGGCCATTGGTGCTGATACTTCACAAGGAGCTCCTGGAGATGCACTAGAATACACTGCATCTGCAGGTGGTGCCGCTTACATTATCGGTAAAAAGGATGTTTTGGCAGAAATCAAAACAACTTACAGTTTCACAACCGATACTCCTGATTTTTACAGAAGGGAAGGTGAAGACTATCCGTCTCACGGTGGACGTTTCACAGGTGAACCTGCTTACTTTAAGCACGTGTTAAGTGCAGCTAAAAAATTATTTGAAAAAACTGACACTCAGGCTTCTGATTATGATTATGCTTGTTTCCACCAGCCTAACGGTAAATTTTACTTAAGGGCAGCTAAAAAATTAGGATTCACTCCTGAACAATACTCTAAAGGATTATTGACTCCTAATATTGGAAATACCTATTCCGGTGCTGTACCTCTTGGATTATCTAATATCTTGGATGTTGCAGAACCTGGAGATAAGATTTTTGTCGTTTCATACGGTTCAGGTGCAGGTAGTGATGGATTCACATTAGAAGTAACTGATGAAATACTCAAAAAAAGAGATTTGGCTCCTAAAACAGAAGAAATCATTTCTAAAAAAACTTATGTTGATTATGCTGTTTATGCTAAATTCAAAGGTAAAATTAAAATGTAGGGAGGTTAAATTATGAGAGACGTTGCTATTATTGGTGTTTCACAAACAAAATTCGGTGAATTATGGGATTCCTCTTTCAGAGATTTAATCGCTGAAGCAGGTAT
>CACYVR010000092.1 GCA_902777885.1 uncultured Methanobrevibacter sp. | reverse complement strand
TCTTCAATTTCACCCAAAATAAAACGTTTCAATACCTTAACCGCTTCCTCACCATCATCATCCAATCTTATAGAATCGTTAGGATTTAAATTAAATACCTTAACTACACTTTCTGCATCAATATTTTTTATTACTTCAACATCTTTTTCTTTCAAGATGGTTGAAACACAGTCATCACTGCATCCAGTTATTGATACGATTTTTGCGCCTTCCAAAATTGGAGAACAATTATTCGGCTGAGCAGAGTATTCAGTAATGCATGCTGCAACAATATTGTCATTATCCAATGCCAATTCAACGGTAGCTGCCCTTACAACCAAACCTAAGGGGCTCAATCCACTGCAAGAAACTAATGCTATTTTTTCATCCATAATATAACCTCATTATTTTTTATCATATCTTTTTTTAACTTTATCATAACCTCTTTTAAAGAAAGGGCAGAGCAATACACATTTGCTGCATCCCTCTTTGTGAGCGGTACAAACTTTTCTTTTTACTTTTTCATTTTCGTCAAATGCATTTTCAGGACATCTGTCAATGCAAACACCACATGTTGAACAGAAGTCTTCAACCCACAGCATTTCATTTTCCTTTTTAAAGGGAAGATTTTCAATTGATGTTTTTATCATGAAAAACCCCAAATTCAATCCTTCTTTAAACATACACATATTGCTTCTTGTAATTATGCAGTCATTGGATTGCATTGCTATTGCCCTTAGGCTTATAGTATCATCTAAAGGATGTATTAAGTCTGCATTGAAATTGTTTTTCCTTAAAAAATCTGCAATTTCGAAAGTTTTATGTCCAAATTCCTGAAATTCCTCATCTTCCAATTTGGTCTTTTCTTTTGAAGGTTTCATTTTTAGGATTTCTTCAGACATCAAGTATTTTAAAATAAGAATATTATCCCAATCAATACCCCACCGTTTTCTAAATTCAAGAGATAATTTTGAATAGCTAACTCCAACAAAAGATTTATCCAAAATAAATTGCTCTAAATTATTTAAAAAATCATCAGAAACAGAATCTAAAGGATCGATTGGATTATCAACTTCATAAAAATCAGGAATAGGGTGATGATATCTGATACGCATATCATTAACCCTCAATTATTTTTGTCTTAAAGCCTCTATAGCCTTTGGGAATTCATCACAAAATACTTTAACCTCTTCAGTAGGGATTGAAAAACTAACACGAAGATATCTATCCCCAAATAATTCTGAAGTGTATTCTCCTTCTCTTGCAAAAATTCCCTTTTTAAATAAGTAGTTTGATAATTCTTTTGGATCGATTCCAGCACCGGAAACATCAATAGCCATCATATTAGCATCAGACGGATAGACAGGTAAAAATACTCCATCAATTCCATCAACTGTTTCCTTAATTAATTTCTGGTTGTTGAATGAAATTTCACGGATTTCATCTTTCCATTCATCTTTAGACTTTAATCCGGCAATAGCCCCATATTGAGCAATAATATTAACACCCAAGTCATTGACTAAAGCATTTTTAATCACATCAATGATTGCTTTTGATGAAACTACACTTCCAATCCTTAAACCGGCCATTCCAAATATTTTGGAGAAACTATAAATAGTTAATGTTTGACCAGGAGCATAATTTTCAGCATGAAAATGCTCACGTGCAAAGTCTTTATAGGTTACATCATGCAATAAGTAAATATCATTTTCAATAGCTATTTTGGCAAATTCCTTGAGCTCTTCTTCTGTGTAAGCTGAACCTAACGGATTTAATGGATCGATTAATATTACCATTTTAGTGTTTTCATCCATATTTTCCCTTAAAAGTTTTGGAGTCAGTTTATATCCGCATTCTTCATTATAAATAGGAACATATCTTACATCATTAGCGAAACGATTTGCAAAGTCTCCAATAATAAAATAACCCGGATCAGACAATATCACATTATCTCCAGGCTCAATCAATGCCTGCATACATAAATATAAAGATTCTGTCGCTCCTGCAGTTAATAATACTTCACAATTATCAAAGCCCAAATCATCTAAAATTAATTGCCTGAGTTCAGAAAATCCTTCAGGAGGAGGGTACTTAGAGTATTCCTTTTCCCTGACACAGCTTGCCATTGCATCAGCTATGATATCACCATGAAGATGGTTCGTATTTTGACCCATCCAAATCATGTCCTTATCCATGAATACATCTTCAAAAAAATCGTTTGAAGACTCATAACCTTCAGGAGGAACCCTTTCTGTTTTTTTAAATTTTTTCCTAGGGTTTTTTATATCATACATAATATCACATGTAAACTTCCAAAGTAAATATTTATTTTTATTTATTTATAAAACTATCCTAACTTATTCCACGAGAGGTGATTCGGAAAACTGCTTGCCTACCTTCACCAATACTTCGGTGGCGTTTTAAAGTAGCAATTCTTTGATTGATTTCCTCGCCACGTTCAAGTTGGATAATGACTTTACTCCAATATTGAAGAACCATACCGCCCACTGCCCTTATATCATTATTGCCTTCATCATCAAATGCATTATATATTTGATTTGTTACTATGACTGCAATGTCAAAAGATCGGGCTATTTTAGATAAAATTCCCATTTGTTTTCCCAATTCCTTATTGAGTCTTGAAGATTTCATATCATCAACACGATATAGGGCAACAGCAGAGTCCAATATGAAAATGTCCGTATCAGAATGGTTTTTTCTAAGCCACAATTCAATGGCTCCAATATTTTCACCCTGCTCCTGAAAAGTAGTCGGTTCAAAAACCATTATATTATTAGCAACTTCAGGAAAATCATTGCCCGCAATTTGTTTAATTCTGTCAATAGAAATACCACCCTCAGTATCCATATAAATAGCTTTTTTACCAGTTCTAGCCACATTAACCGCTAAACATAAAGCCAAATTACTTTTTCCAGAACTGGGAGGTCCGAAAATCTGAGTAACCGTACCCTTTTCAAATCCTCCATTCAACAGATTATCTATACTTGAATTAGTAGGAATTTTATGATTATCCTCAAAATTAGCCAATACTTTCATAAAAAGATATTTGTTTTTACTAAAATATATAATATTAAGATTATCTCCTTATAAAAATTGGTTGCGGAGAGGTTAAATCAACTATTGTCGATGCTTTATTTGATTCTAAAGGCCCCACATCAATTACCAAATCAACATCACATCCCAATTGTTCTAAAATTTTATCCGGCGTTGACAATACATTTTCATCAGACAAATTGGCACTTGTTGTAGTTATTGGAAAAATACTGGCCAGTTTACATGCTATTTCATTTTTTGGAACCCTTACACCTACATGAGTCAATCCGCTTGTAACAACCCGTGGGACTACGGGCGTTTTATTTAAAATAAATGTGTATGGACCTGGAAGATATTTATCGAGAGTATCCTTTTGATAAACTGATATTTTCGCCACCACTTCAATTGCATCAGTATTTGAAACCAGAATCGATAATGGTTTTAGCAGGTTTCTTTGTTTTATTTTAAAAACATTTCGAACGGCTTTATTGTCAAATATATTTGCACCTAAACCATATACCGTGTCTGTTGGATAGATTACGACCCCCCCATCTGCCAGCACGTCAATGGCTTCATTAATTATATTTTCATCAGGTGCAGAATTGTTTGTTTTTAATATCTTCATTTTTTTATAATCCATAATTTTTAAATAAATATATATGATAATTTCCTAATATATTTAAGTATGCTTGAAAGTCTAAGACCTTTATTAACAAAAATTTTAAACCCGCTTGCACGAAATTTAAATATTAATCCAAATATCGTGACGGTTATTTCCCCATTTATTGCTCTTTTAGCAGCCTATGGATTTGCAAATCATTTATTGCTTTTGGGATGTGTTGCAATTTTACTTTCTGGATTATTGGATGTTGTAGATGGGGCTGTTGCGAGATACCATGATAGAACTTCTAAATTTGGTGCATTTCTTGATTCAACCATGGATCGTTTTGCTGATGCTATCATTTATATAGGTATAATCTATGGAGGATATTGCGATTGGTTTATTGGAGCTTTGGCAATACACTCAGCAATTACTGTCAGTTATGTTCGTGCCAGAGCGGAATCACAAGGTGTAGACTGCAGTGTTGGAATAGCTGAAAGGGCTGTTCGTATGATTATTTTAATGGTTGGCGCACTTATCGGATACTTTACACAGCCAATTTACTTCACATATGTAATAATCATATTGGTGATTTTATCATATATTACGGTAGGACAAAGAATTTATCATGTTTGGAAGGCGTTGAAATGAGTGATTTGGAAAGTCCGGAAAAAATAGCTAAAGATATTCAGAAATTAGAGAGAAACTTAAATCAGGTAGCCCATATTGAATTTTTAGGAAAGGAAAAGGAAGTCTATGACAGGGCAGTTGACTATTGGAACGATTCAAAATATTACCTTGAAAAAAAGGACATGAGAACTGCATTCGGATGCATTGAATATTCCCATGGCTTACTTGATGCGCTGAGAATTATTCATGACACAATTGATGACTACTAAAAAAAGAATTTGTGGAAATTAATCCACATTAATTTTATTTTCAAGCAGAGAGTTTTCACCTGCATTAACCAGTTTGCCGTCCAAAACTTCTATTGTTCTGTCTGCAAGTTTGGCCACATCCATATCATGAGTGACAATTATCAGTGTTACGTTTTGGGTTTTATGCAAATCAATTAGTTGCTTAAGGATTTTGGTACTTGTCTTTGAATCCAGTGATCCTGTGGGTTCATCAGCCAATATAATAGAAGGATTATTTGCCAGCGCACGTGCAATCGCAACTCTTTGACGTTCACCCCCAGATAATTTGGATGGCTTTTGGGATGCCTTATCTCGAAGTCCGACAATATCAAGCAGATTTAATGCCCTCGTTTCCATTTCATCATTGGACA
>CACYVR010000091.1 GCA_902777885.1 uncultured Methanobrevibacter sp. | reverse complement strand
GAGTAATTGTAGGTTCATCAGCACAAAGTTTATTTTCAATTAAATAATTGGAAACCTCTTCGATTTTAGAATTTTCTATATTGAATTTGACATCGAAATATTTTTTAGCAGTTATGGCACCCAACAATTGCTCATAAATCATTTTAGCTTTTTCAAGTTTTTCTTCGCTGCACTTTTCACTGGCATAAAGTCCTGCTGAAGAATGTAAAATCGTTTCGATTTCTTTTAAACCTGCTTTTCTTAAGCTGCTTCCCGTTTGAGTATTATCAACAATTAAATCTGCACCTTTAGCTATGTAAACTTCAGTAGCACCATCGGAGTTGATAACCTGCACCATTTCATTATCTCCGTCAGTTAAACCCCTGACTTGAACAAAAGGTACAGCATCGCCGTAAATTTCCTGATATGCTTCATTTTCCATGAAGAACTTTCTGGTTAAGTTTGGATATTCAGTGAAGCATAAAATAGGAGTTTTTCTATCCTTATTCGCTCTGAAAAACTCAGACAAGTTATCATAAGGTGAATCTTTTGGAACAGCAACAATTAAACGGGTTTTTCCATAATCCAAATCACCAAGTTTAATGGTATTACTTTCTCTTAAAACAGATTCTTCTTTAACCCAGTCTTCCCCAACAATAGCTATATCAACCATTCCCCTATTCAATTCTACAGGAGTGGATTGTGGACGAGTTAGAAAAGCAACGATATTATCATCATTTAATATTTCAATTTCATAAGACTCATCGCCAGGCTCGTATCCTTTTACTTCATAACCTGCATCAACAAATAATTGATGAGTATTTCCTCTTTTCACATTATTTAAACTTCCTTTCGGAAGCCCTAAAATTATTTTATCATTCATGTTAATACCTAAATAAGAATTATTTATTTTAATGATATATATAATTTTTAAAAATATGCATAAAACTACAATCATTTGTTTGAACTTAACTTATTTAGCATAACTGATTGAAAATTTTACATGAAAAAATTTAAAACCAACAACAATTAAAAAGAAGTATTAAATAGAATTTTTAACAAATAGTTAATTACGAAGGTGATAAAAATGCCTGAAACAGATTATTTAAAAATACCTCAAAACAGAGTTGGTGCTTTAATTGGTACCAATGGAGATGTCAAAAAATCCATTGAAAAATTAACGGGTACCATACTTGATATCGATAGTGATGATGGAACTGTTTATATCACTCCCCGTGAGGATATGGAAGATCCGTTAGGTGTTTGGAATGCTAATCACATTGTGAAAGCTATAGCTCGTGGTTTTAACCCGGAAGTTGCCATGAAATTAATTCATGATGACATTTATCTCGAAATTATGAAATTGCCTTTGTATATCGGCAAATCAAAAAAAGCTTTAGCCAGATATAAGGGCAGAATTATCGGTAAAAATGGTAAGACTCGTGAACTCATAACCGAATTGGCTGAAGTTGACATGGCCGTTTATGGAAAAACAGTTTCATTCATTGGTGAAATGGAAAATGTTTTAGTTGCTAAAGAAGCTGTTGAAATGATTTTAAACGGTTCCAGACATAAATCCGTTTATGCCTTTTTGGAAAACAAAAAAGAAACACTTAAACTTAGGGAATTTAAAGATCTCGTAGGTATCCATGATGATAAAATTGAGTTTAAAGATGGAATAGACTTTGACGAAGAAACTTTACAGTAACATTATATTGTTACTGCCCTACTTTTTTTATATGGATTATTACCTTACCATTAGAATAATGCTTTGATGATAGAAAATTATCGAAGTAAATAGCAAAACATTATATACTTCAACCAACATATATAGGTAGCGTAGTTAAAATACTATATTTTTTACAATTTTTATTATTATTTTACTGTATATTTTTCAACAAACTAGATATGGTGCTGTAAAAATATTACTCGTCAAATGCTCTCGGATGTTATTTATATACTTATTAAATTAATAATTTTAATTATAGAAAATTCTATAAAAATCTAAGGAGGACACAACTTGGTAGAAACAGATGCAGGACTTGATTGGCAGAAAGATTTCCAACACTTAACACCATCAGAGTTCTTTCGTAAAAATAAACAGATGTTAGGTTTTACCGGTAAAATCCGTTCATTAACTATCGTATTCCACGAATTGATTACAAACAGTTTTGATGCAGCTGAAGAATCAGGAATATTA
Source organism: uncultured Methanobrevibacter sp. (assembly GCA_902777885.1). Taxonomy (GTDB): domain Archaea; phylum Methanobacteriota; class Methanobacteria; order Methanobacteriales; family Methanobacteriaceae; genus Methanocatella. The sequence goes on along the minus strand of CACYVR010000091.1, from coordinate 2,759 downwards.
CCTGACATTGACATTGAATTGAAACGTGTTGACAAAGAACACTACATATTAAGGCACAAGGATAACGGACCAGGAATTCCTGAAGATTATGTAATGCAGGTATACTGCAGTATGTTTGCAGGATCCAAATTCAGAAACATCCAATCCAGAGGACAGCAAGGTTTAGGATGTAGTGGTTGTGTATTATTATCACAAATGACTACAGGTAAACCTGCTCGTGTAATTTCATGCTATAAAGATGGAGATGAAATTAAAGGAGTAAAAATGAAATTCCAAATGGATGTTAAAAACAATAGAGGAATTTTAATGGAAAGAGAAGATTATGTTGGAGAATCTACCGGTGTCTGTATTGAACTGCAATTTAAGGAGGTTTCCTACTCCATGGCAGAACAAGGTGCATTTGAATACATCAGAAGAACCATGATTGGAAATCCTCATGCAAAAATTTCATTTAGAGACCCGACAGGACACAAATATATCTTCAAAAGAGCAGCAGATGTTGTTCCTACACTTCCAAAAGAAGTATTGCCACACCCTAAAGGTGTAAGTGCTGACGACTTAATGACAATGGCAAAAAATACAGATAAAAGAAGATACAAAAGTATGTTAACTTCTTCAATGTCAAGAATGTCAAACAAAAGAGCAGATGAAATAGCTGAAATGACTGGAATTGACATGAACAAACGTCCTAAGGACATGACATTTCAAGAAGCAGAAGCAATCGTTCAGTGCTTTAAGAAAATGAAATTTATGGCTCCGCCAACAGACGGCCTTATACCAATCGGATCTGATCAGATTGAAAAGGGTATGAAACAAATCCTTAAACCTGAATTTGTAACTACAATTACAAGAAAACCTGTCACTTATGCAGGTGGTGTATCATTCATTATTGAAGCAGGACTTGCTTATGGTGGAGATTCCGGTAGAATAGTCAATGAACAGAGAAAATCCGAAATCATGAGATTTGCAAACAGGGTTCCATTAACATTTGATGCAGGAAGCTGTGCCATTACCGAAGCTTTAAAAAGTATCGACTGGAAACGTTACGGCCTTAAAGACTTGGATAACACTCCATTAACTTTATTCGTTAATATTATTTCAACACAAGTTCCTTACCTTTCAACAGGAAAACAAAGTGTTTCTCCAGAACCTGAAATCGTTCAGGAAATCAGACAGGCTACCATGAAATTGGCTCGTCAGCTTCAAAAACACTTAAGAGCAAAAAGAGCGGCAAAAGAAAAAGAAAAACGTTCCAAAGTATTTGAAGAATATGTGCCTGTAATTATTGAAGAAGCTGCTAAACTTGGTGAAACAGGTGTTCCTGAATATAATGAAGTTCTTGCAAAAGTAACCAAAAGGGCTCTTGCCGAATTGCTTGGTGAAAAAGTTGAAGAGGAAGTTGAAGAGGAAGAGCTTGATGCAATCATCATGGAAGAAGTTGATGAACATGGATTTGCAGTTGATGAAGAGAACAGTAATCTCAATTATAGGGAAGATGAAGATGAAGGAGATTTTGAAGAATAGGTGATTATATGGCTGAAGAAATAAAACAGGAAGGTAAATCTCATAAAGAAGTAAGAAAAGAATATACTTTCAACAAGTTAAAAGGATTAGGTCAAGAAATCATTGAAGAAATTGAAAAACAACATGTTCCTTCAATCAGAGTTCCTTCAAGAGGTACCGGAAACATCGTATACGATGATGCTAAAAGATACTATGTTTTAGGAGACAGATACGGTAGAAGATCTCTCGGTAATGTAAAGCAAATCAGAAAATTAGGCCAAATGGTTTATGTTGCAAATTTCTGTAAAGACCTGGTTGCAAGAGAAAAAACCGCTACCATCAGGGAAATGTATTACGTTTCCGAAGGTTGGGGAATCAGTTTCAAAACACAGCAGGAATCAAATATTGTTGGAGAAGATTTGGAAGTAACACTCGGTACCACCCGTGAAGACTTGGGATTAATGCCTGAAGAAGACGGTGCATCAGTTTACGGAGACATTACCCTTTTGGATGATGATGTTGAAATCAATGCGGCCAAAGCCGGAAAATCCGGTTATACGATTTCTCCTACAATTGATCAGGTTGAGTTCTTGGATTGTGGTGTTGAAAGAGTAATTGCAGTGGAAACCATGGGAATGTTCCACCGTATGGTACAGGAAAGTGCCCATAAAAGATTTAATACATTGATTGTAGGGCTTAAAGGACAGGCTGCTCGTGCTACAAGAAGATTCATTAAAAGAGTTAATGAAGAATTAGATTTACCAGTATACATCTGTAACGACGGAGACCCTTGGGGATTCCACATTGCACAGGTTATTATTTCTGGAAGTGCAAAATTAGCTCACGTTAATCACGATTTAGCAACTCCAAATGCAAAATTCATGGGAGTGACAGCATCCGATATCATCAAATATGATTTGCCAACAGACAAACTTAAAGATGTTGACGTCATGAGATTAAAAGAGCTTTCCAAAGACCCAAGGTATAAAAACGATTTCTGGCAAACTGAAATCAAAAAGATGCTTAAAATTGGTAAAAAAGCAGAACAGCAATCTTTCTCAAAATATGGGCTTGAGTACGTTGTTGACAACTACTTCCCAGAAAAATTAGAACAACTGGAAAATTAAATTTAAAATTTTCCTTCTTTTTTTATTTTTGAGGGCGACTCAAAATTAATTATTTTTTAAAAATTTTTTGGTATTAATTTTTATTATTTTCAGGTATTTTGTTTGTTTTCTTGATGTATGAGTTCATTT
>CACYVR010000090.1 GCA_902777885.1 uncultured Methanobrevibacter sp. | reverse complement strand
CTCTAAGCAAAAAGCAGGAAAAATAATTAATCATCCTCATCAACAAAACCAATAAGTGAATTGAAAATGTAAACATATAAAATAATCAAAATAATTATTGATTAAACAACTAATACTTGTGTCTTACTTTGTTTTACTTCAATGTCTTTTTGAGTAAACACATACTTTTTTATCTAAATTGTGCAAGAACACCATGACTTCTATAAGTCGTGGATGAATTGCACAAAAATATGGGCATTATTTTGTAGCTATTATAACTTCTTGAATGTAATGTGGGGGAAGTTCTATCCTATAGTCCAAAACCTTTATCAAAGCTTCAATGCCTTTTCGTCCACTTGACATTAATTGATATGTATTTTTAGGAATAAATACATATCCTCCCGTTTTAACTTTTAAAATGGCATCTAAAATAATTTTTACTTTGTCTGCCTCATTTTTATCTATCAAGTTCTTATTCAAATTTATGATGACGAAATCGAAATTGTCTTCCATATCATTGATTTCTTCATATCCAATCTGAAATATATCAAGATCATCACTGGTTTGGTCGGTTACAAAAAGTCCTGTACCGTGCTTTTCAATATCCTTAATCATTGGAATGATTTCACTTAAATAAGTAGCATCATCTTTTAATTCGGGATATGTTGAATCATCACTCAGAATCAATGAAAATGCATTTCTTTCAACATCTCTTAGGAAGTTTAAATCATGATCAACAGCTGCTTTATCCTCATTTACTAAAAAGACATATCCTGCAGCTGTGTTCAGGTCTTCAGTTTTTTTGAAAAACATATCGTGATAGGTTGCATTAATTAAGGTACTGTCATGATAAGCCTTTAATTTATTTTCTATATTGACTATCGGTGATGAGCGGACAATCATATTTTGTGGGGTGATGAAAAATTTTAAGGTACCGTGGGCATATAATCTATATCTTTTCTGCAATTTATCAAAAAACGGTTTAGGTTTTAGATAGGAATCCAGAATACTGTCTGTTTCATGCTGGCCGGAAATTCTGTCTAAAAATTTGGCAGGCATGCCTCCACCGCATGGGCGACAATTAACTTCAATTAAAACAGGTCCTTTTTCATCAATCATATATTCTCCGTGAACTGGTCCGTATTGAATTTCTAATGCATCGGCAACTTTATATGCATACTCCACCATTTCCGCTTCACCAAGGCTTAATTCATTCACGGTTTCACATGAATCATAAACAATTGCTCCTTCGGAGGTTTTGACCTTGTTGTATTTCCAAACTAAAGTAACTCGGTGAGTGCCTTTATGCGTTACGGTATTGACAATGTATTCGATACCGTTTATGCGTTCCTGAATTAAAAGCTCCTTTATTTCATCGCCATAGTAATTAACATTGTCAAATAACTGCTTGATTGAATCAATCATTTCATCCCGACTGAGGCAAATGCGTACGCTTGCTGAACCTGCACTGTATGTAGGTTTTATGACAACTTCACTAAGGTTTTCACTATCATAAAATTCCAATGCTTCCTCAAGTGAATGAACGACTTTTCCTTTGATTGAACGAAGTCCTCTTTGAGCTAATCTATTATGCATTTCATTTTTTAAAGTCATTGCATCAAGGTTTTCAATTGAATTGCATAAAAGACCTAATTCATTAGACAATCTGGTTGCCAAAACAACTCCTCTTTCATTGCCGGGAACAATCAGGAGAGGATCAAACTTTCGAACTGCTTCAAGAGTCTCTTCATAAGTATCTCTTTCATAAATCATGTCAAATTCATAAGGAATCAATTTATATTCTTCTAAAACATGTCCTCCAAATTTTTTTCCATCCTCAGTGTCTGAATCCTTTAAATGTAATACAACAGGATTATATCCTCTGTTGATTATGTCTCCTATATAATTTTTTCCGGTTGATATGCACTCAACAACTATGATGTTTCTCATAAAATCTCCTCTTTGATTTGATTAGATTATAATATTGTTTTTCTTAAATTTCTATAATATAAATATCTATTTTTTATATATGGGGAGTGTTGGTAGAAATTATTTATTTTGAACATTTTTCATTTTCTACTATAGATTTTTTTAAGTTAATGGTGTGAAAAAATTATAAAAATAAGAAAAAACACCTAAAAATTGAATAATTGTAATTGAGCAAAATTTAATAAAGATATAAAAAATTAGTAAAATGGACACTTATTATTAACTAATAATTTCTGCTAACTCTAATATTATTATCTTGCAATTATTATTCTGTTTTGACTTCTTCGGTCAGTAACACTATTTCATCATTTTCTAATTGTTCCATTTGGTTATATACCATTTATCATTAATTTTTTCCATAGTTTGTTCACTATGCAATGTCCATGTCCCTTTTATTCCGTATACTTTTGCTTCAAGAGTCACATTGGCCTTAAATATAGCTTTTGTATTTTCAATTATTGTTATTTCAGGATTGTCGATTGTTGATTTGTAGTAGTTTAGTGTTCCGTCCATTATTTCATCAATATATTCCTGCTTTGTCTGTGTCTTTCCAGACATGTGTGTTAATGTATAATTATCGTTTAAAATTTCATTAAGCATGTCTAGATTCTTTTCAATCATGGATTCCTGAAATTCTATGAATCTTTCAAGAACTTCTTCCTGACTTTTGGTCATTTTTTTCTTATTAATAACGGATACTTTCATGTTAAACCTACCTATTCATCAAATTTATCTTTTTCAAGTGTTTTTATAACTTTTGCAGGGATGCCCACTACTACTGAATAGTCGGGAACATCTTTGGTTACGATTGCACCTGCACCAACAATCGCATATTTTCCAACGGTTACTCCAGGCATGATACTTGCTCCGGCCCCAATCCATGCTCCTTTTTTGATAACAATCTTCTCGCAGAGAAGAACCTGCCTTTCATATTCGTCATGGTTGTTTGAAAGCAATTGTACATTTCCTGCAAGCATCACATCATCTTCTATTGTGATTTCTCCCCTTGCCATTGCAAGGCAGTTGCTGTTGATGAATACATTATTTCCAATTTTCATATGGTCAAATGCGGCACCTGCAAAGGTGGTGGTGATTGTGCTGTTTTCACCAATATTGCCATCAAGCAATTCGTTAAGAAGTGCAGAATATTCTTCGGTCATAGGTTCTGTATGGTTAAACTTAAACAAAAGTTTTGTTTGTTTAATTGACAGCTCCAAATCTTCAGGGGACATTTTATCTAAATCTACTTTTTCCATTTTATATGTTCCAGGAATCCACGACTTCTACAAGTCGTGGTAGTTCAACCACTCAAGATTCATTTAATAGTTAATTTATATTAATTGTTATATATAGTTAATTATTAGTTAAGGTTATCTATATATAGTATCCGATATAAAATCATGTTTAGATATTATGATGTTCGATGAAAATCCAGAAAACATATTCATCTATCATTATGTTGAAGAGATGATTTCAAGCTATGGTGAATACTACAAATCTAACTTTAAGGAAGTGGAGTTAACATTAAATGAATTCAGTATTCTTTTAAGGATAAGATTTCAGGGTGTTGCAACCCAGTATGATTTGGTGAATTTGTTTAAAGTAAGTGGGGCATATATTGCAAAACTTTTAAGAAAATTTGAAGATATGGGTTATGTTGCAAGAAAAGAGGATCCGAAAAACCGGCGAAAAAAACTGGTCAGGATAACGGATGAAGGAATAAAAAAGACTGATGAGTTAATTGAAGTAATTCAAAACTGGGAGGATGAAGTCACGACCAATATAAGTGATGATGAACTCAAAACTCTCAAGAAAATTTTGTTTAAGATAATAATGACGAAAGAATGAATTATTAAATAACTCTATTTGTCTAAAATTCCATCTGTTCGGCAAGGCATATGTTGCAAACGGCATTTGGTGAATCAATGTTTGCGTCTTTTACCGGACAATAGAATTTCCCATTTTTTTCTTCAATTTTTAGAGATCCGGGAAATACTGTTCCAACTTCATGAATCGGTTCCTCCAGAATAAATGTGGTGTAAATTGAAGTCATGCATCCGACCAGTGAAATTTTACTTTTAGGTTTTTCTTTTTGACTTTCACGATTTGATTTTAATGTTTTGATTGCATCAACCAAATCCTGTTTATCAATGTTTTCAGGATAATTATTTTTATCTGCTGAAATTTCATTTATGCGGCATATGAATGCTTTGACATATGATTTTTGACTTTCCTGCTTGTAGTTTTCCTGAACATATTTGTTTTCTTCTATTATTGCAGCACTAATGTCCATCATGTCATAAACAGAAATTTTTGAGGAATATTTTTTCAGTATTTCCAAAACTGAATTGCCAGTAATGTTTTTTTCATTTGAAGCAATGTTTGTTAATTCATCACATAATTTTAGATATTCGTTCTCCATCATAAAACTCTCCAAATTAAAATCCGAAGGATAAACCTGCATTTTTACAAATGCAATAACGGCATAATGAATTTTTATCTTTGATGCTCATGATTCTGCTTTTGCATTTATATTCTCCATTTTCCAAAAAGACCTGATCTTTTATAGGATTGTCTCCAAAGGGATGCAAGGGTTTTTTAGAAATTAATGCCAAATAAAGTGAGATGTATTTTGTAAATTCTCTAGTTTCCTCATCTCCTCCGGCGTATGTATCAAAGTAATAGTCGATGTCGCTTTTCAGGTTTTCAATTATTTTATCTTTAATTTCATAGTCTCGAGTAATTTTCAATGCAAAAATTTCATCCCATGTTTCTGAATTGTATTTGGCAAGTTTTTTAGTTAATGGGTCTTTGTATCTATCGTCAGTAACCTTGTTTCTGAGATATTCGATAGGATAATCCTTTAAGTTTTCTTTAATTTCATCAAGCAATTCAGTAACATTCATAATTAAATTAATGTTTTTCTAATATATGTTAATTTCCATATAATGAACTATTTCCTAATATTTAAATAATATGGAATGGAGTCTATAA
>CACYVR010000089.1 GCA_902777885.1 uncultured Methanobrevibacter sp. | reverse complement strand
TGAACCTCTTTCATATGCTGTATCAGGATTATAATGGAATTTCAATCCCAATTCAGAGTCATTATGTGAAGGTGAAGGATATACGAGCAATTCATTATCGTAAAATTCCTTATTGGAAACATTAATCAATGATTCGTGACGGCTTCTGTAGTGCCATTTAAGCATTTTAACAGGGAATGACAATTTACACAGATGCAATATACTTTCCATATCGAGAGAGGTTGCTTCTTCTTCATCGCTTTCCCCACTAGCCATCTGGTCGAAAAATGATGTTGGCGGCAGCTGTTGAGTGTCACCCATTACCACTGCAGTTTTACCTCTCATGAATGCTCCCAATGCATCTTCCGGTTTGACCTGACTTGCTTCGTCAAAAATAACTACATCAAACTGCAATTCTTCATTAGTCGGATCAAGATATTGTGCAACAGACAGCGGAGACATCATGAAACAAGGTTTAATCTGTTTTATCATTCCACCGGCTTTTTCCAATAATTTTCTAACTGGCAGGTGTCCGCTTTTTCTTGTAAATTCTCCTGCAAGCACTTTTGCTTGAGGGTTTTCGGTTGCACCAAATATTTGCGGAATATTGCTGTTTAACTTATGGAAAATTCTTTTACGATTTAGAGTCAAAATCTTTTTGTCCAAATCTTTGAATTCCCTTATTCTATTTTCATGCAATTCGCCAATGAATGTGGCCAGTTCATGATTTTCTACAAATAATATATTGAGCATGGAATCTGCAAAGTTTCCTTCGACTAATGATTTAATATCGTCCTTTTTAATATTTCTTTTCTCAATTGAATCGACAAATAGCTCTGCAGTAGTTCCCTGAAGTGAATTTTTAGTATTCAAATATTGTGACCATAAATGGAGACTTGAAAGCTGTCCTCTCCAATTATATAATTGTGATTGCCATTCTTCAAAAGAAACATCATTTGCTCCTTTTTTAAATATCAATTTGCTTCTTGGATTTAGTTTTGATTTTAGTTTATCCAAATCATTGCTGAATTCATTTCCGGAATTAATATAATCAACCAAATCCCTTTCAGGGTTTATATCAAACAAATCTTTAGATAAAATGTCGATGGTATTTTGAGAGAATATTCCGTCGTTTGTAAGTGCTGTGAATTGAGTCATCCACTGAGCAATAGCTTTTAAATGATTGATATCTGCGTTTAAATGCCAATATCCACCATAATATTTTTTAGCCAACTGTTCGTTAGCTTCCAAATTCTTTTTAATTCTGATGGCAATTTTTGCCTGATTTAAATCATCAATGATGGTATTGATGTCATCCTGAACAGGATAGTTATAATATCTCTCTACAAGTTCAATATGCTGATTTCCTTTAAAGAAACGGAACTTTTTATGGGACAGTTCATTTAATTCATAGATTAGCCTGTCAATATCTGCATGATATATGTTTGGATTAAATTTATCCAATATTCCTGCAACCTTTTGATATTTTGCCAATTCCTGGATTAATCTATAAGGATCATCATTGTTATTATCCCAGGCTCCTGATTTCAATATCTGAGCATCAATTAATTCAGAATTTTGAGTTTTAATAATGTCAAATGCAGACAGGGATTTTTTAAATTCATTTAATGTTTCCGGCTTTTTAATACCATAAATGTCATAAACCCTTCCACGTTCAACCAAAAATGCATCAAGAGATTTTAAAGTGTCATTTATCAACATTTCTATTTCCCTTAAATCTCCCGGAAGTAAGCTTTTTGGTGAACATTTACTCCATGGATTTTCCTTTGAAATTGTTTGATATAGCTCGGCGACGCTTTCTAAGGATAAAATAATATCATCCAAATCCTTTAATGTTATTGATTCCGGATTGTTGAATCTCACCAAAGGTATTATGCTTTGTTTTCGTGAAAAATGATCATCTGCCGCTTCTTTCATACCATATAACTGGAATGCAGATAAATTGACTGCAGCCACAGGTCTGTGAATAACACTGGCATAATCGTCCAGCTGTATCTTCAAAGTTTCCAGTTTCCTTATGGTCTGGTCAATGTTTAAGGTATCGACAGCCCTTACTGTAGTTGCTTTTTGAAGGTCTTTTAAGAACTTTTTACGCCTGGTTTTATGTGAATGAAGTTCCAGAACAAATTTGCCTAAACCCACATTAGTCAGTCTGTCCTTTACAACATCCAATGCAGCCATTTTTTCTGATACGAATAATACTGATTTGCCTTCTGCAAGCAGCTCAGCAATCAAATTAACGATAGTTTGTGATTTACCTGTTCCCGGCGGTCCTTCCACAACGAGATTTCTTCCTGATTTTACATCCTGTATTGCAGCAATTTGTGAAGAATCCGCATCCAAAACCTGATACATTGTCTGATAATCAAGCTGTGAATCAATATCCTCTTCATTGAAGGCTTCCACATTATTTTTTGCAGGATTGAATATTGCCTGTATTAATTCATTTTTAGTTAAATCGACATTTGAAGCCCAGCTATCAGGATTTAAATCATTATACATTACAAATTTAGTAAAACTAAAGAAACCTAATGCAATGTTATGATTGACCTTCCAATTTTCCATTTTATGAACAGCATGTTTAACTTTTTCAATATAATGGTCTATAACTTCACCATACTTTTTAAATTCAAAATCTGGAAGCTCGATGCCCGCTTCAAGAAGTTTTGCTTTTAGTGAAATATTGGTTTGAATATCTTCTCCATTCCATTCCAAATTGAATGATTCACCTACTTTTTTTCTCTCCATTGAAACTGGAATTAAAACTAGAGGAGCCTTGTTACTTTGTCTTGGCTTAGATTTGTCAACCCATTCCAAAAATCCAACCGCCAAATATAAAATATTATAACCCTGCTCCTGGAGCATTGTTCTGGCTTGGTTATTGATGTAATACAATCTTTTTTGAAGTTCATTTGGAGTCAAGTCAACTTCCAGCTTTTTATTTCCCTCTGAAAACTTACTGAAATCAAATGGAATATGGTCCCAGACAGAAGATTTTTCTTCCTTTTTATCTTTCTTATTAGATACAAAATACATCTTATTTTCCTGTAAAACTAATGTTTGAAAGATATTGATTGGTGTTTGATTATTAATAACTATAGTTTTAGCCCGGGATTTGAAATTAAGCAATTGGTTTCTTAAAGTTAAATCCAATAACTCTTTACGTAAGTTTTCAAACTCCTTTTCGATTTTATTTGTAGATGAATTGGACAACATGATGATCATTTATTTTTAAAAATTCTTTAAATCATATATAATTATTGACACCGTAATTAATAAAGTTTACTTATAATTAAATATTGCCTTTAAATGGTCCAGAAAAGCATAGTTTATCACTAGCTACTTTTGATGCAAAATTAGCGGATTTTAAAATGGATTTGGTGGTTAATTTTTTTGAAATGTATGCTGCCATATAAGTGTCTCCGCAGCCGGTTGAATCGATTACCTTTTCATTTTTTACGGCTTCAATTTTATATTCCTTATCTGAAATAACTCTTGAACCTTTAGATCCATTAGTTATAACAATTTCATTTGTATTGAAGTCTTTAAAATCATTGTTTTCAAATAATATTAATGCTTCGCTTTCATCAAGGAAAATACCTTCAACACCTTCAATAATATCTTTAACGTATGATGATAATTTAAGCTTTATGGAATAGTTATCGCCAATTTTTTTATAGGGATATCTTAAAAATCCCTGAAATGAAATGTAGATTGGTACATTAAAACTTTTTAAGTAATCAATAGTATCTTTTGGAAAATCAAATGCGTTTAACGGGTTGACAATGAATGCGTCAATATCATCTGGCAGAAGACTTTCCAAATCCCTTATGGTGATTGGAATTTTTGCAAAATTACTTGATTGGATGCGATAATCATCATTATTGGGATAATCATTGATGAAATAATGAGTTTCCTCTTTTCTGATTAGTTTAACTTTACTTTTATCCGGAAAATCATTGATTAAACTATCGTCACTGCAATTTGTGATGATTAAATAATCAGGGTAAAATTCTTCAAAAACAAATGCCTGAAAGTAAACAGCACCGCCTGTTTTTGATTCTTTATTATCTTTCGTAATTATTAGGTCTCGAGTAACCGGACCGATGTTAACTATAGCCATGAAAATCAATGATTTAATTCAATTCTTTTTTTAGTCAAATTCTATTGTGATATCTACAACATGATATCTATTTGAAATAGCATAAATCTCTTCTTTAATCTTTTCATGATTACATCCATCATCAACAGCTACCTTTAATGTCATGACTGAATCAATTCCATCAAGTGACCAGATATGAAAATCATCAATTCCTTCAATTCCTCCAATATCCAAAATACTGGTTCTGAATTCATCCACATCAAAATTATCAGGTGTTTTTTGAAGTAGAACCTGAACTGATTTATAAAGGTTTCTTCCCAGGTTAAATATTAACCATAATGCGATTCCTATTGAAATAAATGGATCCAAATATGGTGCCCCATCCCAGAATATTAAAATTATGCTCAGCACTAAAATTGTTATCCATTCAAATACATCCCCAAGTTGATGGAGGAAAATGGCCTTTTCATTAAATGTTTCTCCACCATGAAGTTTCCAGACAGAAATTGATTTGAATATTAATCCTACGATGGCAACCAAAAGCATTCCTCCGGCATCAACGCCTTCCGGAGCAAATAATCTTGGAATAGCTTCTGAAAGTATTACAAATGCCATTATAATTACAAAAACGGAAGTGATAACAGCACCAAGAATTGAAAATCTTTGATAACCGTAAGAATAGTTGTCTGATGAATCTTTTTGAGATATCTTTTCTAAAAGCCATGCAATACCGATTGAAAGTGTATCTGACATGTCATGAATGCAGTCTGCCAAAATAGCCATACTATTGGTTGCAAGACCTCCTGCAATAACTATGATATTAAATGCAAGATTCATAAAAAATACAAAAGCCAAATTTTGGCCCGCCTTTTTGTGATGATGATGAGTATCAATTCGCATAATATATT
>CACYVR010000088.1 GCA_902777885.1 uncultured Methanobrevibacter sp. | reverse complement strand
AGATTAAATGGCACGGTTTAATCCCAGATATAACTTGTTTTTCTTATACATCTTATCCAGAATTTCATTCCATTCCTCAACACTAATCCTTCCCTTATTTGGAATCAGCGAATCAAGTGATGCTTCGTTAATGTTTAAAATATCAGATAATATATGTGCCAGGGTTCTTCCGGTCAGTGACAGTTCATATGGGTCATAGCCAGTTACCATCAACACCCACACATTGTCCTTTGAAGAGCTGTTGTACTCTTTTTTTAGGGCGTCATACCAGTGGGTGATTACGTTTTGACTGTCTCCAATCTCCCCATCACCTACTGAAATGTAATATCCTTCCTGTGAAAATTCAATGGTTTTTATTGCATCAGAGATTTTAGAGTTAAGTTCCGGTGAGTCAATTTCCAGATTATATTCGTTATTTGTAATATGGTCTTTAAGATAGTTTTCTATTTCCTTTTGATTGATGAAGTAATCTAAGGGCTCCAATCTGTCAGGATCCCTATCGCATAAATCATAGATTAAATCCTCATCAACTTCACAGATTTCATATCCGTCGAGCTTGTGAGATTTATAAGGTTTGAAGTCAAGGCAGTAATTTTCCAAATCGTCCTTGTTTAAATACCATAGAACCTGAACTCTTTTAATCATATGAATCATTTATTCGATTTCGTTAACTACAATTGTTTTTGTAAATATTCCAAAAATCCTGTCACTGCGTTTTAGGATTTTACCAATAGCCCAATCGAAAATAACCGGGAACCAGAAAATTTTTGTTAAATTCCTTACAATAGATTGAATCCATGAGATTCTACGCCCGTTTCTTGAAATAACACGCAAATACATCAATGATTTGCCGACAGTTGATCCTTTACTTTTTTCTAAAACAACAAAATAAAGTAATCCCAATACCGGAACAACATATGGGAAATACGTGTAGATTTGAAATGAACCATATGGATTAATGATTAAGGAAAGCAAGTATGAAACAATCCACATGAATGCAGAAACCACAAAAAAATCAATAACATATGCAAGTACTCTTCTTGTAAATACACTAGCCATTTTTTACACCTCAACAAACTCTTGGAACTGGATCAGCTATAGGGGCTTCCAGAATACGCTCACCGCCGATTGGAGTGTTTACAATAACATATTCTCCTTCGACAACCTCTCCAATAATAGCTGCATTTTCACCATATTTTTCGCCTTTGATGGCTTCAAGAACCTCTTCAGCCTTATCTGCCTTAACGCCCATTACGACTTTTCCTTCATTTGCAACTTCAAATGGGTCGATACCGAGCATTTCAGAAACTGCATGAACCTCTTCCCTTATTGGAATTGCATCCTGTTCAAGAACAATGCCGTTTCCTGATTTGGAAGCCATTTCATTGATTGCATTTGCAAAACCGCCACGGGTCGGGTCTTTCATTGCAGTAACTCCACCGACATCCAAAGCCTTTTTGATAATGTTCCACATTGGAGCAACATCGGACTTCAAATCAGTGTCAAATCCAAAACCCTCTCTAAAAGACATCAAACTCATTCCATGGTCTCCCAGACTGCCGGTGACAATTATTTTGTCTCCAACTTCCAAACCGCTGTCACGGACAACCTCACCTTTTTTAGCAATTCCGATACCTGTTGTAACCATTACAATACCGTCAAGCTTGTCCTGAGGCATAACCTTGGTATCACCGGTAATTACTGCAACATCAACCTCTTCACAGGTTTCATTTAAGGATTTCATTATTTTATCCAAATCATCTATAGGAAAGCCTTCCTGCATGATGATTGCATTTGAAATAGCCAACGGTTTAGCACCCATTACTGAAACATCATTTATTGTTCCTGCAGCTGAAATTCTACCGATATCTCCTCCGGGGAAAAATAACGGATCGATAGTATGACCATCAGTTGTCATGACAATCTCATAATCACCTAAAGGTATTGATGCACCATCATCTAGAGCATCAAGGCTAATACCACCATTTACACTCTTTTTTGTGATATTATCCAAGACTGCAGATGCGATTAGATTAGCCATCACTTCTCCACCAGCACCATGATTCATATTAATTTTATCATCTGACATTTTTTATCGCCTTAGAAAAATATATGTTTAAACAAGTATATTAATATTGGTTTTGAAAATGATTATATCAAAAACTCTTTTAAAAGTGTAAATTTCCTTTGTGCAAATATTCTATATCAGAAAAATAATTAAAAAATATCTAAAATAAAAATTTCTAACTATATCAATTCATTGAATTTTTCTGAAATTGTATAGGGAGGATATTTTCTTTAATTATTCCATTACCATATAAACAAAAGCATAGTTGAACTAGAACATTAATTAAAATCAAATTTTCCTTTAATTGAACCAAAACATAAAATTTCAATATTTTTTGCACCTTTAAAGCAACCCCAATCAAATGTAACAAAATCAACAGGGTCACTGCTAAAACATGCAAAGTCATGTCCATCCAGCGTTACTTTTCTATCCGCAGTGTTAATTCCCTCATTTTCTAACATTTTATCGATATGAGAGTATGATTTAGTTCTTTTTGGAGTTAAAATTATAGATTGTTTTAATTTGTTTTTATATTTATTAGACGTAATGGACAAATCATTTAAACAACAAACAATCGCATTTTTAATATCAAAAAATGGAATTTGTGTTTCAATTCCAACATATTTATTCCAAAAGGGACTAATTGAACTTTCAGCATCTTTCATGAATTTACCAGAATAGTTATCCCAAGTAAAATTCTTTAAATCAAAAATAGAATATAATTCTTTTTCGGGATTTTCTAAATATTTTTGTAAATCATTGAAAAATGATTTCATGTGATTTTGTTTAATAAAATAACGACGATTAAATTCATATTTAACAAAATTTGACCAATAAATCTCGTCATATTCATCAAAAACAATTTGAGATTTTAAATAAAGAGAATTTAGAAAAAATGCATTGGCCAAAAGTATATTAGTATCCAAAAATGCTTTTTTCATTTTAAATCCCCCGCTAACTTACCAATTATTTCTTTAGTAGTTTTTTCATCATAATAATGGCTAGGAAGAGCCACTTTAGTATAATAATACTCTTGCATTTCTCCAGAATAGATTAAAAATTCGTTGTAAATATTTTCATAATCCAGAGGATTATTTATTCTAGCATATAATAATTTATCAAATTCCTCGAAAAGATCTTTAAAAAAATTTTCATGGCTAATTAAAACATCCGGTCTACCTATTAAGTTATAGTACATATCACAAATAGCCATATAACTATTTGACTCGTTAATAAACCCTTCATTATCTAATTTTCTAGCAAAATCAATGTATGAATCATAGAATTCTTCTTTGAGATTTTTTTCTTCACTGTGTTTTTTAATTACTGAAAATATTTTGTTTATCAAATTTTTAATCTTTTCATATGCTTTTTGAACGGTATTACTTAAACAATATGGTATTTGTTGTTGATTAATTTCATACATCATTAAAAAACCTCCAATTCATGATTATTAACTAAATTATTAACACAAATCAATTTTCATGACCTAATGATATTATTTAAAATGGCATAGTTAACATCTTGGATATTATTTTATGAAAAATATTATTTAAATATTGTTCAAGTGTGATTTTCGACACCATTTATATATTATTTAAAGAAAAAGAATTCAGCCAACACAATATTATCAATAATGACATAATTCATCAAAACTGATTATTTTCGACCATATCCTTGCTTGGCCAAAGAGAAGATGCATTAATTAAAATAAATATACTTATGACTAATATAATACACACATTATTAAAAAAACATTTTTTAAAAGCCCTATTTCTTTTAAATAGTTTTCTTCATAAGTTAATCCAGTATTAACAAAATTAATCAAATGTAGCCCACATTGATTAAAAATAAAAATAAAAACGATTCAGACCTTAAAAATAGAAAAAATACATTTATTTAAAAAATAATCATATCACAAAATGAAAAAAAGAGTAAAGATAAGTTAATATCTTTAGATTAAAATTCCGTTAACAACACCATCTTGACCAGGTCTAGATGTTACTTTTGCATTACCTTCAGGAGTTTCTACAACTGCACCTTTAGTAACGATGTTCCTTCTTACGTAGTTAGGGTTTGCGTCGTTTTCAATTACTCCTAAAATATCGGTAACTTGAGTTTTACCTGATTTAGCATCAGTTAAATTGATTTTATTAGCAGCGGCTAATCTGAGTTTTTCGTTTCCGCCACGAGTACGGATTTTTCTTAATCTTTTTTCATCTACTCTAGTTTCAGCAGGATCTCTTCCTAATTCTGATTTCCTTTTTCCACGGTTTGCAACATTTCTTGCACCGGATGGACTTCTAGTTGATTTTCCTTGAGAAATTGCCATTATTTCACCTAAATAAATATAATAAATTAATTAATAATCGCTGTCAATAAGTCTCTTTTCAGTAAACTGCAGGACAAGAAAAATTACAATTTACATTATGAGAGCAAAAAAGAGTCTTAATGAATAATGATAATAAAATATTTCGTTATCATTATATATAAACTTTATTTTTTTCAATGATTTTTGCCATCTTCAACGACAAATGAAAATTTTATGTTGCAATTCACACAGTAATAATCATCCGAAAGTGAGTTTCCGCAAACGGGACAGGTATCTGGAGAAGTTGACAAATATACAAATCCTTTACCTTCACGAGGAATTATTGGTTCTGGATTACTGGATCCGGCACTGTCTTTTGAACGTGAAAGTATTTCATCAACCAAATTGTCAAAATCATCTTCTGATAAGTTACCGTCTTCACTGGCTTACTCTTCATTATCCATGAAAAATATTATGTGGGTAATGAGTTATATTATTTACCCACAAAGTTTAAAATATTATCTTTTGGCTCCAATTTTTCTATTATCTCATCAGGAACTTGCTTATCATCGAATCCGAAATCTATATTGCATTCAGGTTCTTCAGGAATCAGGTCATCAGGGTTTTCATAGATGTACTCAGAAATATTATTCTTTAAATCAGATATTATCTTGTCCACATCCACTTCCAGAAGTTCCTCCTCGTATTCATAGACAAGTTCTTCCAAAAGCTCATCATCCAGCTCATTCAAATAACCCATTTTACCACCTAGTTAGCCTTTATTTTATAGCTGAAGTTCGCAATATGAAAAATATTCAAAGATTTTTTATCATAAACCATTTCATCAGCTATAAATAATTCAAAATCTATTTCATCCCCGCTGCATTCAATCAAAATCACAACATCAGGATTTTCCAATACATTTTTTTCAACATTCAAAACATCTGACGCATCATTGATTTGAATAGATGCCGGAAGATTATTCTTATCAATGTTTAAAAATATTCCTTTTGAAAATTCATAGTTTACACAATATCCGTTCTTTTCAGATATTTTACCAACGAAAATATCATTTGTTTCATCATAACTTGAAATAAGTTCTTTAGTTTCCATTATATCAAACCTCTACTATTATTATATTCAAACAGTAATATAAATTAATTCCTAGAGCATTTGAAGAGTAATAGAAATTTATTTAAAGTAAATAACTATTTTACAAGTGATAAAAATTACATTATGTGATAAAAATTGTTCTTAGTGAAAAGTATTTTAAACACTTTCATCAAAAATATTTACGATGAAAGAAACACCGGAACAGCTCCAACTTGAAGCGGAAATAAAATCCCAGGCACAAGTTTTTCTAAAGGATTTTAATTCAGAATTGCCTGAAAGCATGGAGCTTGAATATGAAGGATTTTACAGAAGAGGATTCTTTGTAACCAAAAAAAGATATGCAGTTATTGAAGACGGAGAAATAATAGCCAAAGGTCTGGAATTGGTTAGAAGAGACTGGGCTCCAATCGTTAAGCAAACCCAGGAAGCTGTGCTGATGGCGCTATTAAGAGACGGTGATTCCGAAAAAGCAATAGCTGAAGTTAAAAAAGTATTGAAAAGAATCAGAAAGGGTGATGTTGAAAACAAGGAATTAATCATCCATACCCAGATAAACAAACCATTAAGCGAATACAAGCAGGTTGGACCCCATGTTGTTGCAGCCCAAATTATAGAAGACCACGGAATCAAGGTAACACGTGGAACAATCATCCAGTACATAATAAAAAAAGGAAAAGGTTCAATAAGTCAGAGGGCTGTTCCTTACGAATATAGTGAAGGAGTAACCTATGACAAGGATTATTATATCAATAACCAGGTAATTCCTGCGGTTGGCCGTATAATGGAACCGCTAGGATATTCAAAAAAGGATTTGCAAGACTTGTCTGTCGGTGAAAAACAGCAAAGCCTTGATGCATTTTTCTAGTTATAAAATAGTATTTACATCACCGATATTTTCAATGACTGTAATGTCAAGCTGCTCTTTTTTAATGTATTGCCTGTCATCTTCAGTGACATCAGAATTGACCAGAATGGCACTCATTCCAGCATTTACTGCACCTAAAGCATCTTCCCTAAACTTATTTCCAATCATCACTGATTTTTCAGGATCCCCATTCATTTTCCTTAAGGCAACATCATAGATTAATTTATCAGGCTTTTTCTTGCCCACTTCTTCAGAAGTAATGACCGCATCAAAGAATGAATAGACATTTAAACGGACAAGCTTTTCCCATTGCTTGATTGTAATACCATTGGATATGACCGCTAAGCGATACCCCTGACTTTTAAGATAAATCAACGTATCAATAGTATCTGCAAAAGGTCTTAAAAGTGCCATTTTAACATTATGGTAAGTAATCATACCTAAAGCAACAAGCATAGGATCTTCGTGACCTAAAACCACCTGGGTCAATACGTTAAAGTGTTTACCATAATTTGAACCCTTTTCACGAATAATGGTTTTTAAAACACCATAGGCCTCATCCTTATCCAGAGGCAAACCGTTATCCACCATCAATTCAATAGCTGCTCTTCTCGCAGTCTGTGCGAAAGCAGAAGTATCCAACAATGTGTCATCCACATCAAAAAATACAACACGATCGTCTTCAGTATTCATCATCAATACCTCCTTTATTAAAGTCAAGTTCTAAAGTAACCGGACAATGGTCTGAACCATAGATTTCATCCAAGATTTCAGCGGATTTGACATTGTCCCTAATCTCTTCATTAATATAAAAGTAATCAAGCCGCCAGCCTGCATTTCTTTCACGGGCACGTGTGCGGTAGCTCCACCAGGTGAAATTGTTCTCTCCCTCATCAAACAAACGGAAAGTATCAATGAAACCTGCTTCTTCAAGCTGATCCAGCCATGCACGCTCTTCAGGAAGATAGCCAGATTTTCCTTCACAGTTTTTAGGATTGTAAACATCAATCGGATGGTGTGCAATATTATAATCTCCCGTTATTACAAGATTCTTGCCCCGGCCTTTAAGTTCCTTTAGCTCATCAAGAAGTGCATCGCAGAAATCAACCTTGAAATCAAGTCTTTTTGCATTCATGCCGCTGTTTGGAAAGTAGATATTATAAAGAATAAAATCGTCATATTCTATTTTTAAAACCCTGCCTTCACTGTCAAGCTCTTCTATGCCAAGCCCACGTGTAACATTGACAGGTTCTATTTTGGAATAAGTTCCAACACCACTGTATCCTTTCTTTTCGGCCTCGTTAAAATAAGATTCATAATCACTGACATCAGTTAATCTCTTTGGAATATCCTTTTGAGTAGCCCTTACTTCCTGAAAGTTAATAATGTCTGCATCAGTATTGTCAAACCAATCCCAGAATTCTTCTTTTTTGGCAACTGCCCTAATTCCATTAACATTCCAAGAAATTAACTTGATAGACATTATAATTTCACTCCATTAGCCAAGTTCAATTCACGAAGCCATTTAATGTCGCTTTTGTAAAGCATACGAATATCGGATACGTCATATCTAATCATGGCCAGTCTTTCAATACCTAAACCGAATGCCAAGGCAGGTTTATCTATGCCTAATGGCTTTAAAACTTCAGGCCTGAACATTCCTGCCCCGCCAAGCTCAATCCAGCTTTCCTTTTCCTCCAGATAGATTTCAGTTTCGGTGGACAAGTAAGTGTAAGGGAAATAAGCAGGTCTGAATCTTACTTCAAAACCCAATTTTTTATAAAATTCCTTTAAAGTACCTAAAAGGTTTTGATAGCTGATGCCTTCATCGCACACCAGTCCTTCCACCTGATGGAATTCAGGCAGGTGCTTGTAATCAAAGGTTTCTCTTCTGAACACTCTTCCAACTGAAAACATTTTGATTGGAGGTTCACTTTCAAATAAACGTTTGGTTGAAATTCCAGTGGTGTGTGTTCTTAAAACGCTTTGGCGTGCAACATCTTCACTCCAGTCATATTGCCAGCCGATTGAACCGGTTTTTCCACCGTTTTCATGAGTTTCAGCTATGAGTTTAACCAAATCATCGTCAGGCAAGTCACAGGTCAGAGGATTTTTAAGATAAAACGTGTCCTGCATTTCACGTGCTGCATGGTCCTG
>CACYVR010000087.1 GCA_902777885.1 uncultured Methanobrevibacter sp. | reverse complement strand
GAATTCAGAAAAAATGATGTTTATGAAGCTAAAATTAATGAATTAAACCAGATAATTCAAAATCTAGAGAAAGAAAACTCTCAAATCATGAATTCCAATAGCTGGAAAATGACTAAAAATTTAAGAAAAATTGGAAAAAAATTTAAATAATTTAAAAATGTTATATTAATTATAATTTAAGGAGATAATAATTATGAGAAAACTTAGTAGAATGCAATGGGCTGCACTTTTTATTATATTGATTATGGTATTAAGTGGGGTTGCTGGTTTCTTACTCTTAGTATTAGCATAAATTTCTAATGGAGGAATAAAATATGGTAAAATATAAAATTGCAGCAGTTGTTGCAGAATTTAACTATGATATTACACAAATGATGTTAGAATTAGCTACAGCTGAAGCTAAAAATAGAGACTGTGAAATTACAAAAGTAGTTGCTGTTCCAGGCGTATTCGATATGCCGCTTGTCATTAAAAAATTATTACAAAAAGATGAATTTGATGCGATTATTACATTAGGTGCAGTTATTGAAGGTGCTACAGACCACGATCAAATCGTGGCACAGCATGCATCACGTAAAATAGCTGATTTAGCACTAGAATATGACACACCTGTTGCTTTAGGAATCACTGGTCCTGGAATGACCAGATTAGATGCACACAGACGTGTTAAAAACGCTAAAAGTGCAGTTGAAGCAGCTATTAAAATGTGTGATAGATTAAAAGAAATTTAAGATGATTATATGGAAATTTTAAAACCTGAAGAGTTAAAAGAGAAATTTTCAGACCCCTGGATTGCACCATATGAAAAAGTACTGACAATGGTTGATGGAGATAAGGTAGAAATTGTCGAATATCATCCATGTATTTCAGGCTCCCACTGGTTATTACACCAATATAAAAATAATTCAGATTTAATTGATGATGCTTATCGCGACGGTAACAAGCATGTTTACTCATGCCATATAGGATCTGCCCCGCTTGACCTGAAAGCTAGTTTTAATGCTGCAGGAATTGATGAGATTAAAGTAACTGACGATGAGGTTAAAGTTACTCATGCAGGTCTTGCCGGTGCTGGAGTAGGAGCTGGAATGTGTAGAGGAATGGGCAAAGGTGTTAAATACATTGAACTCATAAAATCTGGTGGTGGCTCAAAAGAAGGTAGAGCGACTGTAGTAACTCCAAAACTTGAAAAAGTAGTTATTGGTGTTGACGATACAGATGTAAAAGATGCCGGCGCAACATGGACAATGGCACATAATTTAGGTGTTGAACTGGCTAGTGAAGGTTTTGAATACATTGACCATATTATTGTCCAATTATATCCACATAATCCACATAAAACTCAAAATTGCGTCTCTATTGCTTTAACTTTCGCTGTTGAAAGTGAAAAAAAGGAAACATTGATTAACAGAACCATTGAAATTCTTAAAAGAGACACTTTATCTGATAAGACTGCAATAGCTATTCTTGAAGGTCTTGAAATACCTGAAAAATTAAGGGATTATGCAATTGCTACAAAAACCGGAATGATGGATATTGAAACTGCAGAAGCAACAGCCAAAGAATTGGATATTGATTTAATTGCAGTTACTGGCCAACAAGGTAAAGTTGGAGCTTTAGCAGCATTAGGCCTTTATAATGATGTTGAAGAAGCAGTCAAAGCTTATGATCAAAAATAAGAGAATTTCTCTTATTTATCTATTTTTTGATTAAATTTAAAGTTTAAAAAGAAATCTTTTCCGAACTGTTTTGATGATGAAGCATTAATATCTGTAAATTTTATCTGAACTACGTGATTTCCATATGTGAAATTCTGATTTTCAATAGTTTTATTTTTATAAGTGAAACTTGTCACATATGCATTATCACAGGCGATATTATAAGTTTGATTTTCAGCAAATACGCCTGAAGAGTTGGCTATAGATACATTATCAACAATGACTTCATAACTCCATGAACCTGCTTGTTTTGAAGATAGTGAGAATTTTTCATTAAATGATACGTTATCTTTACCGTAATTGTGATAAATTATTGATTTAGAGAAAACATCAACAAGACGACTGTTTTGAATTATGTCACCATCATCAACATGAAGCGCACTTTTTACCTCAAGAGGCAATCTTAATACATCCGGCTCAAAGTTTCTAGTTTCATTAATGATATAGCTTTGATCATTTACAACAATCGTGTCATTAACTTTAATACCTAGAGTCAGCATTGCATCTGATGGCATCCGTATTACATTAGATTCATTTTCAATTGCGGTGTCTACAGTGTATGGTCCCCTAACTGAAATTGAATTATCACTGTCACTATGAGTGAAAATAATTAAATTTCTTGAGTTAGGTTCAATTGAAATAGTACCGTTATCGAAAGTAGCTGCACCAATAAATGTTGAAAGCATTAAAAGCAAAAGTATTAGAGAGATTATTAAAGGAAAATGAACTTTAACAAAAGATTTGAATAAAGCACCTCTCGGAGTTTTTTTAAACATACTAATAGATTGAATAATAACTTTAAAAAAGTAATAAATTGATAAAACAATTCCCACGATAGAAGCAATAACTCCTACAGATAAAGGAACGAATTTAACAAAAAATATTGTGAATAAACCTAAGATAACTAAAGACAAACCTACTATCGACATACGAATATAATATCCGATGTCATCAATCATCGTTACCCTACCATACTTATTAGCACGGTTCATAATCGTTCTGACAACTTCATTGGCCATATTATTTAAATCAGCCAAAGGAGACATATCATGTTCAATTGCACCAATGTCAACTTCCATAATGGAAATACCCAATACATCAGCATCAATAACAATACCTACATCAACACCATAATCCTTTTCAAAATGAATTTTCTTTAAAATTTCCTTACGAGCTGCAAATTGACCGCTTAAAGGCTGTTCAAATGAAATTTCCGGGAAGAAAAAGTTCAAAAGTGGTTTTGCAGTCAGTTCGGTGACACGTCCACTTTCACGTGCAAATTTTGTCTTAGTAATTTCTGTTTTTCCGGTTAAAATAGGTTTAATCATTGCTTCAACTTTTTTAGAAGTTAAATTATGAATATCCGCATCAATAAAAGCTATAATATCGCACTCAGCAGACTTATAACCAGTAAATAAAGCTTCACCCTTACCCTTATTAACTTCATGATTTATTACAGTAGCACCTGCTTTTAGAGCTTCCTCAGCTGTTTTATCAGACGATCCGTCATTAACAACAATAATTTCATCTACACATGAAACTTTTTTAATAACTTCAACGACTGTAGCTACTGTATTTTCTTCATTGAATGCTGGTATGATAACAGAAACCTTTTGATATTTCGGTTTCGATGTTTTTATACCGGCCAGCAAAAATGCAAGAATAACAAATAACCAAGACAAAAATTTCACCTAACAAATTTAATACATTTATAAGTATATTTTTTTAATACTATAAATGTTTGTTAAAAAATATCAAAGATTATTAATTAAAATTGTATTAGAAACGCTCAATCCATTATACATTGAAGTTATTATATATTTACCCGGCTGTAAATTAATATTTAAATTAGCAACACCATTTAAATCCGTTATTCTTGTATAAAATACACCATTAATGTTAAACCTAACACTTTGATTAGGATATGGATATCCATGATTATCTAAAATTGTAGCACCAAATCTGGTTCCGTCGCGATATTTCATGACAACATCACCAGTTTTAATCACATTTAAAACTTTAATATTGTTAGAAACTCTTGATCCGTCATATTCTGCAGTGATTATATAATCTTTCGGTTCAAGATTAATATTTAGACTGGCAACACCATCAGAATTTGTTTTACGTTCGTAAAATACACCGTTAATATTAAATGAAACACTGACTCCGACCAATGGAGATCCTTTCTCATCCAACACTTTAACAGAGTATCTTGAAGCATTTTTATAATATTTAACCAAATCATGATTTTCAGTCAATCTTGAAAGGACTGTGATATTACTGGATACCAATTCTCCGGTGACAGGATTTTTCAGAGTTAAAATATATGTTTTAGGCTCCAAATTAATATTTAATTTAAGAATTCCCTGTGAATTGATTGTACGATAATAAAATACGCCGTTAATATTCATTTCAACACTTGAATTAATTACAGGATTTCCATCATAATCCAAAACAGTAGCATAAAATTGAGAATCGTTTTTATAGTACTTAATTAAATTATTGGCATTTATACTAGGCTGAATATTAACCAATATCACTTTAGATGAATAATTATACTTTTTATCACCATTAAATTCTATAGTAGTTAAATATTTACCTGAATTCAATCCTAAACCAATTGAAAATTTACCTTCACCGTTAGTTGTTCTTGTATATTTAACAGCATTGATAAAGATATTTACAGTCTTATTTGATAAAATTTTATTATTAGAGTCTGTAAGTACTCCAGTTAGTCTTGTTCCATCATGATAACGCATTGTAATGTTATCTGCTTTAATAATAGTGGTAATTGGATTTATAGTGAAATTATCCCTAACTAATAAAGACTTATAACCTGTTTTATTGAAAGCGGCTTCAACGGAGTAATATCCCGGATCCAAATCATATAAATTTAAAACATCCCCATTATTTAGAGAATAACTCAAACCATTAATTTTGAGATTGATTTTCTCTTTTATTGAATCGGATAATTTTACGGATATGGAAACATTATTGACATTTTTTGAAATGGTCAAATCCATATCCAAGCTAATTGGATAGACATTAAATGTTAATAATCTGCTGGCCTTATTGTAATTATTATTTCCATCGAAAGTGATATCTGCACTATATTTTCCAACATCCAAACTATCAGGCAATAAAAATTGGCCATTTGAAGTGATAGCATATTTTTTATCATTAACGACTAAACTAAGAACAGCATAAATATCAGCATTATTAATTCCGGTTAAAGCATTTTTAATTACTACATCACTACCATATTCTATATCTGATACATTAATCACTAATTTAGGGTCTGTTTTACCTAC
>CACYVR010000086.1 GCA_902777885.1 uncultured Methanobrevibacter sp. | reverse complement strand
GATGAAACCCTGAAAAGGGTAAATATGGGATATCAAGGAAAGGATATTTTGGAGCAATGTGAAAAGTTAGACAAAGCAGGATTTGAGTACTGGTTAATATTTCTAAATGGTGTCGGTTGTGTTGAACTTAGCCAGTAATATGCATTCAATTCTTCAAAAATATTCAGTCATGCTAATCCTACCGTCGTTGGAATGAGAGGCGGAGTATTGTTTGAAGGAACAGGATTGTTTGCACAATACAGGCGATGTAAATTCCATCCTTTATCGGAAAAGGGTTTGATGGAAGATCTAAAATTATTCATTGAGCATTTGGACTTTGACGGAAAATTCATAATCCATCACACTATCTCAATGAATTTAAACAATGTCGATTTAGTCAAAAGAAAAAATACTTCAAAACCTGCAGCATGGAATTGATAATTTGGATATGGACAGACTAACTCAAATAAGAAATAACAAGAGAGGATTATAATGGATATCGTAGCAATAATGGGATCTCCAAGAAAACATGCAAATACTGACATGTTGCTTGATGAAATGATTAGTGGAGCTGAAGAAAACGGTCACAATATAGTTAAACATTACATTGGCGATTTGGACGTTCACGCCTGCAGGGCCTGCGGTGTGTGCATGAGCGGAAAGGATTGTGTTTTTAAGGATGATGGTTTTAAAGTAACCCATCAGATTGCAGAGGCAGAAGGATTGATTGTTTCAACCCCAATCTATTTCGACCAGATGACTGGTGATTTGAAGGTATTATTGGATCGGATGTATGGGATAACCCACAATCCTCTGATTCCACTATCTGGCAAGGTTGCATTGATTTTTACTCATTTGGGGCCGGAAGGATACTACGATTCATATATTGAACTTATGAAAATACAGCCTTTTCAGATGAATATGCATTATCAGATATTGGATGTTCTGGACGTTGGAAGTTTAGGGGATGTTCGAAATCAGCCAAATAAGCTGATTGAGGCTTATGAAATCGGTAAACGATTTTAATTAAGGGTGTGTCAAATGCCAGAAAAGGAATTTAAAAGAAAGGATAATCTGCTGTCTTTGTGCGGACTTAACTGCAGTCTGTGCCCCATGTTCATTGAAAAAAGATGCAGTGGGTGTCGTGCAGGCAGTACATGTTATCTGACCTGTGAAATAGCTCCTTGCAGCATTGAGCATGGAAACATTGATTATTGCTTTGAATGTGGGGAGTATCCTTGCGATAAATATGATGGCATTGAATTATATGATTCGCTAATCACCCACAGAAATCAGAAGAAGGATTTGCAGAAAGCAAAAACTATTGGAATTGAAAAGTATCATACCGAACAATTGGAAAAAAAGAAAATTCTTGATAGAATCTTAAATAGATATGCAATCAGTAATAGGCATATATTTTTCTGTTTGGCGGTGAATTTACTTGAAGTGGATGATTTGAAATTAATATTGGGAGAGAGTGATGAATCAACTCAAGATATGACTTTAAATGAAAGGTCTGACTTTATAAAAAATAAATTATATGATTTTGCCAAAAAGATGAATATCTCTCTTGAATTAAATACTGGCAAGTACTAGATTTTGATGTTTGATATTATTGTAAAAACTGAAAGTACATTATATTTTGTATAGTATACGGACAACAAGAGTTTACAATGATTTTTAAACTCAATATTCATTGTTAGAATTTAATAATTTTTTTCTTATTTTAAATTAATTTTTTGTATTGGATAGTTTAATTATTTTTATTTGTATTTTAATTTTGCATATGTTTGTAATACTTTTTTATTTTTTGTTATGTTTTCATGTAGTAATAATTTTACAAAAAGTATTACTATCTAATTTCAATGTCAAATTCTTTATATTCTTTAATTAAGTTGTTTTGTTGATTTTATAATTTTTAATTGAATATTTGTCTTATTTTTTTTATTTAAAACTATTGATTTTGTTTGTTTCTTATTTAATCATTAATTATGAAAATTTATCATTTTTTAAAAAATATTACTTGATTAAAAAAAATAAACACTAATCTATAAAATTTAATTTATAATAATGTTATTTCTTTCAGATAAATTTAAATGCTTTAAAATGTTTATTTTTTTAATTAACCTTCAAAGATTAAAGTTAATACTTTAATAACATTTATATGGTTATTACTCCTATCTATAATTTAGATTATTTAATTAGATGCCTAATTATGTAACTGTTATTAAATATTGAGAGCTTATGAAGAATTGGGTTATTTTAATTGGGGTCTAATTTTTTAATTTATTATTGGTGTTGGAGAGTATCATGGAAGGTTATATGCAAAAAATTGGATTGATTAGTGAAGATATGATCCTAAAAATATGAGTTTAATAGGATTATTTGAAGAATTCGATAATGAAAATCTTTTTCAAATAATATTTTATCAGGCATGTAATGTTTTAATGGATATGGGTTCTATAACTTGTGAATCAGTTCATATTTTGTCAAAGAGCGTGTATTCAAATTTAAATAGTCAGCATATTCCTGATACTCTCATTAACTAATCTTGATGTTGACTTAATATTGTTATAAACGATAAAATTTGAATCTTTTCAATAAAGGATTCTAATAATGCATAAGTAAGTTATTGTATTGGAGAAAATGGATTTATGATGTTAAAATTCCAAATATAATGGAGGAATTTCGCAGGACTTTAACAAAACTTAATTCATTAGATTATGATCATCAAACTATAGCTTAATAGCTAGCCATATGGAGTTTTGAATAGTTATAATAAAATAACTATTCACTCTTCTATTAATCTTTTTAAAGTTGGAATACATGAGATAGATTTTTTGTGGTCTATAAATTGAATTTATATATCTAATTATTACTTAATTTAAGAAACAAATTTATTTCAAGTTTATTTTTTTATTTAATGAAAAAATAATGTAAAATAAAATGTGATACTATGGTTGTAAAAATCGCAATAATTAAAAGTGGCAATATCGGTACATCACCGGTTATTGACCTATTGTTGGACGAAAGAGCAGACAGACCAAATATTGATGTAAGAACATTTGGATCTGGAGCAAAAATGAATCCGGAACAAGTAGATGACGTTGTACCTAAAATTGATGCTTTCGAACCTGATTTCGCAATCTTCATTAGCCCAAATCCGGGAGCACCTGGGCCGGCTAGAGCAAGAGAACTATTATCTGAAAAAGATGTTCCTGCGATTATCGTCGGTGATGCGCCAGGTAAAAGTAAAAAAGATGAAATGGATGAACAAGGTCTAGGTTACATTATCGTAATGTCTGATCCTATGATTGGTGCAAAAAGAGAATGGTTAGACCCAACTGAAATGGCTATATTCAATTCAGACATCTTAAAAGTACTCGCAGAAACCGGTGCATTAAGATTGGTTCAAAAAACTATCGATGCCGTAATTGCTCAAGCAGATGAGGGTGAAGAAATAGAATTACCTAAACTCATTGTCACTGCTGAAAAAGCTGCAGAGGCTGGCGGATTCGTAAATCCATACGCAAAAGCAAAAGCTATTGCTGCATACGAAATGGCTGGATCCGTTGCTAACTTGGACATGAAAGGTTGTTTCATGACCAAAGGTTTTGAAAACTTCATTCCATTAGTTGCTGCTGCTCACGAAATCGCTTCATGTGCTGCTAAATTAGCAGAAGAAGCAAGAGAAGTTGAAAAAACAAATGATACTGTTTTAAGAACCCCTCACATGAAAGAAGGAAACTTAGGTTGTAAAACAGACTTAATTAGTAAACCACAATAAGGTTTCCTATTTTCTTAAATTTTTTAGGAGGATAGTATGAAAATTTATGATGATATTTTGGATTTGTATGGTCCTGATGGAAAAATCCTTGAGGAATCCGTAGCATTGGAATCCATTAGTCCGCTTAAGAATTCTGCTATACAGGAAATGATTTATGACATTAAAAGATCCTGCGCAGTCAATCTGGCAGGTATTGAAAATGGTTTAAAGAATGCGGCAATGGGTGGAAAAGCGACATATATTCCTGGTAGGGAATTGGATTTAGACATTGTTGAAAATGCAGATTTAATTGCTGATAAAATCAGGAAGATTTTGAGAGTAAATGATGAGGATGATACTGTTGTTGAGCTCATCAATGATGGCCAGCAATTATTGGTTCAATTGCCGTTTGAACGTTTAAATGTTGCTGCAGATTATTCTGTTTCAACCATGCAGACGGGTGCTGCAACCATTCAAGCAATTATTGATAGCTTTGAAGTTAACATGTTCGATGCATCAACAATCAAAACTTCAGTAATGGGAGCATATCCGAGAACTGTTGATCTTTCAGGTGCTAATATCAGTGCACTTTTAGGCCCTCCTGTATTGTTGGAAGGATTGGGATATGGTTTGAGAAATGTTATGGCAAACCATGTGGTTGCCATTACCAATAAACAAACTTTAAATGCAGCTGCATTATCTTCAATCATGGAACAAACAGCAATGATTGAAACTGGTGATGCTACTGGTGCATTTGAAAGAATGCATTTATTGACATTAGCATATCAGGGTTTAAATGCTGATAATTTAGTATTTGATATTGTTAAAGAAAATGGTAAAGGAACTGTTGGAACTGTTATTCAATCATTGGTTGGAAGAGCTATTGAAGATAATGTAATTAGAGTTGCTAAAAAGATGCCTTCTGGATATAACATGTATGAACCTGTGGATTGGGCATTATGGAATGCATATGCTGCTGCAGGATTGCTTGCTGCGGTCATTGTTAATGTAGGGGCTGCAAGAGCAGCTCAAGGTGTAGCTTCAACAGTATTGTATTATAATGATATGTTGGAATATGAAACTGGTCTTCCTGGTGTAGATTATGGTAGAACTGAAGGTGTAGGTGTAGGATTTAGTTTCTTCTCACGTGGTAACAAGACATGCTAAAGGAACTGCTATTCCTTGTGCATCTGCTGCAATGTGTTTGGATGCAGGAACACAGATGTTTTCAGTTAAAAGAACATCAGCATTAATTGGAATTGTGTATGGTACTATTGATAATCTTAGGAACCCGATTCCAAATGTAGCTAAAGTTGCAGGTGAAATTAAAGATAAAATTTAAGGTGTTTTTCATGGAGGAATCAGAACAAGTTAATGTAATTGATATTAAGATTATTCCAAACAGATTTTTAAAGCCTGCCACATGTGAAAAAATTCTAAATGAGATTTATGAATTGGAAGGAAACATAAGGGTATTGATACATGGGCCTTCTCTTCCCAAAAAAGTATTTTATGGTCCGGGTAAAGGCCATGAAGTAAATCATACGGACAGAAAAACAATTCAAGTTAAAGGAAATGATGTGGATTTAAGAGTTATGGTTGGAGATATTATCATCACAGCAGATATTTCCAAATTCAATGATTTCATGGATAAATTACAGGTTATTTTGGACGAAGACATGCCATGTGATTTTACAGTTTTGATTGGAAGATTCACTCGAACTAAAAGCACCATTTCTGATTATTTAAAATATGGTGAAAGTTTTGAAAATCATATTGACAAACGCTACATTGGTTTAGTTGATTCTAGTGCACGAAGTTCTGAAACGGTAAAAGTTATAAAATAATTTTATGGTGAATTTATGACATATAAAGCACAATTTGGTCCTGGTGAAACAAAAATTGCTGAAAATAGAAGAAAGCATATGGATCCAGAGCATAAATTTAAAAAGATTAGGGAAGTCTCTGATGAAGGTATCGTAAAGATATTGGGTCATAGAAATCCTGGTGAAAGTTATAAAACAGTCCATCCACCATTGAATGAAATGGAAGATGATGGAGATATTATTAAAAGTATTGTAGAACCTACTCCTGGTGCAGCAGAAGGTATTAGAGTTAGGTATATTCAATTTGCTGATTCAATGTACAATGCTCCTGCACAGCCTTATGATAGGGCAAGAACCTATATGTGGAGATACAGAGGGGTAGATACAGGTACATTATCTGGAAGGCAGGTAATAGAAATAAGAGAACAAGATTTAGAAAAAATTTCCAAGGAATTAATAGAAACTGATATTTTTGACCCTGCTAGGTCAGGTATGAGGGGAGCAACTGTACACGGTCACTCATTAAGATTGGATGAAAACGGGTTAATGTTTGATGGTCTTCAAAGATATGTCTTCAATGAAGAGGATGGTCATGTTTATTATGTTAAAGATCAGGTGGGCCGTCCATTGGATGAGTTGGTAGATGTCGGTGCACCTTTGGATGAGGAATATCTAAAAGAAATCACAACAATCTACAGGGAAGATAATATCGGTATGAGGCAAGATAAAGAAGCACTTGAAGTAGTTGAAAATATTCATGAAGCACGTACTAAAGGTGGATATGGTTTGGGAGTATTTTCTAAAGATTTAAAAAAGAAATTAGGTGAATGAGATGGCTTTGGAAGATAAAAAATTTTTAGAGGCTTTAAATAATAAGTTTAAAGGAGAAGACCAGGAAAGTGATCACACCAGTTTCTACTGCTTTGACGGATGGAAACAATCCGAAAGAAAAAGAGAATTTAATGATGCTGCTGAAAAGTTGGCTAAAGAAAGAAATATGCCTTTCTATAATCCGGACATTGGGGTGCCGTTAGGTCAAAGACAATTGATGGCATATAAAATCTCCGGCACTGAAGATTATGTTGAAGGTGATGATTTACACTTTTGTAACAATTCAGCTATCCAACAATTGGTGGATGACATTAAAAGAACCATTATTGTAGGGATGGATACGGCTCATTCAGTATTGCAGGAAAGATTGGGTGTTGAGGTAACTCCAGAAACAATCAATGAGTATATGGAAAACATTAACCACGCACTTCCTGGTGGAGCAGTAGTTCAGGAACACATGGTGGAAGTACATCCTGGTCTTGTAGATGATTGTTATGCTAAAATCTTTACAGGTAATGATGATTTGGCTGATGAATTAGATAAAAGAGTGTTGATTGATATCAATAAGGAGTTTCCAGAAGATCAGGCTGAAATGCTTAAAAAGTATGTGGGAAATAAAACATATCAGGTAAGTAAAGTTCCTACACTTGTCGTAAGGGCTTGTGATGGAGGTACTGTTTCAAGATGGTCTGCTATGCAAATTGGTATGAGTTTTATTAATGCATATAAATTATGTGCGGGTGAAGCAGCTATTGCAGATTTTTCATATGCAGCAAAACATGCAGACGTTATTGGTATGGCAGCATTTTTACCTGCTAGACGTGCAAGAGGTCCCAATGAACCTGGTGGTGTAGCATTTGGTACTTTGGCAGATATTGTTCAAACCTCAAGAATTTCTGATGATCCTGCTGAGATAACCTTGGAAGTAATTGCTGCAGGGGCAGCATTATACGACCAGGTATGGTTGGGTTCATACATGTCTGGGGGAGTAGGATTCACCCAATATGCCAGTGCAACATATACTGATGATATTTTGGATGACTTTATCTATTATGGTGTGGATTATGTGGAAGATAATTATGGAATGTGTCAGGCGGAGTTAAGCATGGACACAGTGCGTGAAATCTCTACTGAAGTGACACTTTATGGATTGGAACAATATGAAATACCTACACTTTTGGAAACCCACTTCGGAGGTTCCCAAAGAGCATCCGTTGTATCTGCAGCAGCAGGTTGTTCCGCAGCTTTTGCTACTGGAAATTCAAATGCCGGTGTAAATGGATGGTATTTGAGTATGATTTTGCATAAAGAAGCTCATTCCAGACTTGGATTTTATGGTTATGACTTACAAGATCAGGCTGGTGCGGCCAATTCTTTATCAGTTAGAAGTGATGAAGGTTTAATTCATGAATTAAGAGGACCTAATTATCCAAACTATGCAATGAATGTAGGTCACCAACCAGAATATGCAGGAATTGCCCAAGCACCTCATGCTGCAAGAGGAGATGCGTTCTGTACAAATCCTCTAATTAAAATAGCTTTCGCAGATAATAATAATACATTCGATTTCAGACATGTGAGAAAAGAAATCGCTAAAGGAGCTTTAAGGGAATTCATGCCATCTGGTGAAAGAGATATTATTATCCCATCAAGATAATTTTATCTCCTTTTTATTTTTTTATCATATCTCATTTTTAAATTTTCTCATGTAGATGTTAATGTTGAAATATATTAATTTTAGAAGCTATTGTATTTAATAGGATAAATCCATTAATTAAATTAAAATTAAAAAATTACTTTTCATGTAGATGTTAATGTTGAAATATATTAATTTTAGAAGCTATTGTATTTAATAGGATAAATCCATTAATTAAATTAAAATTAAAAAATTACTTTTAATCTCTTTATTCTCTTTTTCAATTATTGTAATAATATTAATTTGATTCAAAATCGGAAATTAATAAGTATATGATTTTGAGTTTAATATTTTGCTGTAGGGGCTAAAGTACATTATATTTTGTATAGTATATGGACAAAATCTAAAATTTGAAGTTTAATCTTATTTAATAGATTTGATTATTTAAATTAAATGTGGGTTTATTTTAATTTTGTAATCTATTTCTCTTTTTATATTATGGTTAATAAAAAAGTATTAAATATACATATTTATAACATTTATATATGGAAAAAGAAGTTGAAAACAAATGGGTTATTATTCTTGGATGCTT
>CACYVR010000085.1 GCA_902777885.1 uncultured Methanobrevibacter sp. | reverse complement strand
CCCATCATACGGTTCATTGCACCGCCGCCTAAACGACCGCCACGTTTTCCTAATCCTTTCATGGTCTTTCTAGTATTATTATAATATTTTAAAAGGTCTTTAACTTCAGATTCGTCAACACCAGCACCACGGGCAATTCTTTGAACTCTTGAATGTTTGATGATTTTTGGGTTTTCCATTTCTTCCTGAGTCATTGAAGACATCATGATTTTATATGATTCAATTTTGTCTTCTGTCATCTTTGATGCTTCTTTTGGAATCTTATTGCCCATTCCAGGAATCATGTTCAATACCTGCTGCATAGGACCCATCTTATTCATCATTTCAAACTGATTTTTCATATCAACAAGGGTGAACTTACCTTTTAACATATTGTTCATTGTTTTTTCAGCAACATCCTCATCAATATTTTCTTCAGCCTTTTCAATTAAACTTTTAATGTCTCCCATTCCAAGCAGTCTTGAAATAAATCTTTCCGGATCGAACAATTCAAAATCATCAATTCCCTCACCAGTACCTATGAATTTAATTGGAGCACCAGTTTCAGCAACAGCAGATAATGCACCTCCACCTTTTGCTGAACCGTCTAATTTTGTAATAATGATTGATCCAATATCAGTAGCTTGTGAGAATGCTTTAGCCTGTTCACCCGCTTGCTGACCAATTGTTCCATCAATAACAAGAATAGCTTCGGTAGGATTGATGATATTGTCCAATTCATTCATTTCTGCAATCAAATCTGATTCTTCTTTATGTCTACCGGCAGTATCGAAAATAATAACTTTACGATTTTTAAATTCTTTTAAACCATTTTCAGCCAATTCCAATGCATTCTTATTATTCGGATCACCGTAAAGTGGAACATCCATCTCTTCAGTTAATTGTTTTAATTGCTCATAAGCTGCAGGTCTCCATGTGTCTGTACATACAACCGCAGGGTTGAAACCTTTTTTCTGTAAGTATCTGCATAATTTTCCAACAGTGGTTGTTTTACCACTACCCTGAAGTCCCAAGAATAATATTTTATAAGGTCTTTCGTTAATATCTAAAGTTGCGGCTTCACTGCCCAGGAGGTTTACCATTTCTTCATAAATAATTGTTATAACATGTTCCCTTGGAGTAATACCTTTTGGAGGTTCTTCTTCAAGAGCCCTCTCTTCAATTTTTTTAGATAACTCTAAAACTAAAGCAATATTAACATCAGATTGGATTAATGCACGTTGAATATCTTTAACAACTTCTTTTATTGTTTTTTTATCAATAACGGACATTCCCACTAATTTTTTCATTGTATTAGTGAGATTTTCACCTAAATTTCCAAGCATGATATCACTTTTAAATAAATTTATTAATTATATTAAGATATATTTATATTTATAATAAGTTTTAAAATTTTTGTGTGAGATTATGTTAAAGGAAGTAAAAAAATCTTTGGAATCCTCCCCAATAGTTAAAAAAGGAGATTATAATTATTTTGTTAATCCTATAAGCGATGGCGTTCCTGCAATGAAGCCAAAAATGTTAAGAGAATTATCTTCTATTGTTAAAAAACATGCCGACTTAGATATTGATAAAATTGTGGCTGTTGAAGCAATGGGAATACATTTAGCCACAGCATTATCTCTTGAAACAGATATTCCTTTTGTAGTAATTCGTAAAAGAGAATACGGTCTTGAGGGAGAGCAGCAAGTATATCAAAAAACAGGATATGGCTCATCAAATCTCTACATTAATGACTTGCATGCCTGTGAAAAAATATTGCTCATTGATGATGTTGTAAGTACTGGAGGAACATTGATAGCATTAATTGATACCTTAAAAGACATGAAGTTGGATATTAAGTCCGTCGTTGCCGTTATTGAAAAAGGTAAAGGAAAGGAAATCGTTGAAAAAGAAACCGGTGTGGACATTTTATCCATAATTAAACTTGATGTAATTGATGGAAAAGTAGTCATTGAAAAAACAATTGAAGATTAAAATGTCATTATATAATATGGATTTGGAAAAGGTAATCCGTAAAATCAATTCCAAAAATGTTAAAACAGTAGGTCTTCAGTTTCCCGAAGGTCTTAAAATGCAGGCGGTTAACATTGCACGTGAAATTGAAGAAGAATGCGATGTTAATGTAATTATTTCAGGAGACCCTTGTTTTGGAGCCTGTGATGTGAGCGATTATAAAATGAAAGATTCAGTTGATTTAATCATTCATTTTGGCCACACCCCACTGCCGATAAGATATGAGATTCCTACACTATTTATAGAAGCATTTGCAAACATCGATGTTAAAAAAGACTTGAAAAAATGCCTTGAAAGTTTAAAAGATTATTCTAAAGTTGCATTGGTTACTACAACACAGCATCTGCACCTATTAAATGAAATGAAAGATTTTCTTGAAGACAATGGAAAAGAAGTTGTGCTCGGCTCTTCAAAAAGCACAAGAAAAGGTCAGGTTTTAGGATGTAACTTTTCTTCCATAAAAAATTTAGATGCTGAAGTTTATTTATTCATTGGAAGCGGTAATTTCCACCCATTAGGAATTTATTTATTCACCAAATCACCTGTTTATGCTCTTGATCCATACAATAATGAATTAAGAGAAATGACTGATTATGCAGATAGAATTTTAAGGATACGCTTTGCAAGAATTACAAAAGCCCGTGAAGCAAAAAAATGGGGGATTATAGTATCATCAAAAGAAGGACAATATAGGCTTGAACTTGCAAAAGAAATAAAAAAACTACTTAAAGACAACGGCATGGAAGGATATGTGATAATGGTAGATAATGTAAATCCTGATGTATTGTTACCATATTTTGATTTAGATGCCTTTATAGTTACTGCCTGTCCCAGAATAGCTATTGATGATTCTCAGATGTATAAAAAACCACTTATAACTCCACAGGAACTTGAAATTGTGTTAAATAAAAGAGAATGGGAAAACTATCAGTTAGATGAAATCCTGTTCAGGCGAAGATAGTGCACTAAATTTAAATATAAACATTTATAAAATTATTATATTAATGAAATTTTTTCTTACTTTGGTGATTTAATATGGGCGAGAATGAAGAACAAATTGTAATGCCAGGAGATAAGTTAGGAATTATTGAACAATATGTGCCTGGGGACGGTACTTATGATGACGATGGAGAAATTAAATCATCAGTACTAGGAAATGTAAAAATTAACCAAAAAAAGAGAATTATCTCAGTTGACTCAAAATTTGGAAAACCTGCTCTTTTGAAAAAAGGTGACATAGTATATGGCCAAATAACTGATATTAAACCTCAAAGAGCTAATATCAATATTGATTGTATTAAAGATAATCCAAGACCTTTAGCATTACCTTATATGGGTGCAATTCACATATCCCAAGCTAAAAAAGATTATTTGGAAAAATTAAGTGATGCATTTAGGATAGGAGACATTGTACAGGCTAAAGTAGTTAAAATAACTGGAGATAATGTTGATTTAAGTACTGTAGATAAAGATTGCGGTGTCCTAAAAGCAATGTGTACACGTTGCAGAGATTATATGCACACCACCCAGAAAAAAGATGAAGTTCAATGTAATTCATGTAATAAAAAAGAAAAACGTAAAGTTTCAATAAACTATGTAAATGAATAATCAGGTAGATAATATGAATGATATCAGGATTCTTAATAAAACTGCAAATGAAATAGAATTTGAAATTGAAGATGAAAGTCATGGAGTATGTAATGCACTTAGACATATTTTAATGGAAGATGAAGATGTTGAATATGCAGTTTACAACATTGACCACCCACTTACAGGTAAACCAATAATGACCATTAAAACCAATGGTGCAGATCCAAAAGAAGCATTGAAAAAAGCTGCTGAACAACTTAAAGCAGATAGCGAATCATTTAAACAACTTATTGAAGAAAATTTATAACTTCAATAATTTTTCTTTTTGTGTGGTTTATATGGGAAAGCATAGAAATCCCAGTTTAACGACAGATATTTTTATTTTTGATGAGAATCATAATTTTATTTTAATAAAACGAAAAAATGAGCCATATAAAAATTATTGGGCATTACCCGGTGGATTTGTAGAATATGGTGAATGTGTGGAAGATGCAGCAGTTAGAGAGGCTTTAGAAGAAACAAGTATTCCTGTAAAATTAGACAAACTTGTTGGAGTATATTCCAATCCTTCAAGAGACCCTCGTGGCCATACAGTAAGTATTACATATACTGCCAGAGGAAACATGGAAAAAATGAATGCTGCAGACGATGCATGCGACATAAATATTTTTACAGCAAAAGATCTGGAAAAAATAAACCTTGCTTTTGACCATGACAAAATCATAAAGGATTGCCTGAATTCTATTGTTAAGTAAATATTATAATTATTAAAAAGTATAAATTTAAATAATTTAAAATAAAAATTTAAAATAGATTAAAGAAAAAATTAGAGGTTGATAAAATGGAATTTTGCCCAGATTGTGGAGCAATGTTACTTCCTAATGACAATAAACTTAAATGTTCATGTGGATACACAAAAGATTTATCTTCAGATAACAATGAATACTCAGTTTCACAAAAAGTGAAAGAAAAACAGGGTGTTGTAGATATGGGCGAAGCTGAAGATTTAAGATCTGAAATTACTGAAATATGTCCCGAATGTGGTCATGATAGAGCATATTATGAACTAAAACAAACCCGTAGTGCAGATGAAGCACCTACAAGAATATTTGAATGTGCTAAATGTGGACATAAATGGAGAAACTATAATTAAGAGGACAATTATGAAAGATTCTAAAGAAAAGGAAAATAGAATTTCTAATTTAAAAAATATGTTCGACCATATTATCATCCTGGCAAAGATTCTTCCGAAACAGTTAATCTAGAAGATGAAGCCGAAATTGATGAAAATTTCATTATTGAAACTGATATTAATGAGAAAATAGATGGTCAAGAACAGGTTATAAATGAACCTTCAGAGCTTGAAGAAGCAATCAATGAAAATTTTGACAATATGATAAACAAAAAAATTGGTGAAAAACCAGTTTTAGCTATCATTAGTTTAATTTTAGGTATTATATTTATAGTATCTTCAATTTTAGTCTACAATGCAGGAACGGATAGGCTAGTAGATCATGTTGTTTCTGGTGAAAATAACTTTATAGTTGTTATTTTAATAATAATTGGAGTATTATTAATCATTTATGGATTATTTAAGATATTAAACATTAAAAATCCATTTGATAAAATGTTTGAATCAATGAATGATACTGAAGAAAAAGAAAAATTGCAAAAAACTGAAGACAAACCAGAACCTCCAAGTATCCCTAAAAGCGATATTCCATTAGATAAAGAATCATACAAAATTGGTGAATTCGATATGGATGACCTTAAGAGCAATTTAAAAAAATCTTTTTCTAAAACGGTGAATAAACCAGAAAAGCCATCAGAACCGCAACCAGAAGATATAGATGTGGAAGATCTTCCTCCTGCACGTGAAAAATCCCAAAACGAAAAAGGATTAATCAAAGAAGAGATTGAAGAAAAAGACTATGAACAAGCTCAACTTGATGG
>CACYVR010000084.1 GCA_902777885.1 uncultured Methanobrevibacter sp. | reverse complement strand
TTAGTCAAAAGAGGATCCACTCCACGTGAACTGGCTTATATTGTCCACACAGATATCGGGGATAAATTCATGCATGCAGTTGATGCAAGGTCAAAAATGCGGGTAGCCAGTGACTATGAGCTTAAAGACGGTGACATTATAAGTATTATTACACGCCAATAATACTTTCATTTCTTTTTTTTAGATTTTCATGTCTAGACCATTATTAACTAAACAATTAACACCTGAAGAATTTGGGAATTATTATTTTTTAAAGGAAGAATTAAAAGAATTCTGCAGAAGAGAAGGATTAAATGTAAGTGGAAATAAGGGGGATTTGGAAAAAAGAATCATTCACTTGCCTAACAAAACTTCGTCTGAAATAAAATTGGATTCCAAATTAGGTGAAAACTTTAAGTTTAGTGAAGATAAAAGAGAATTTTTTAAAAAAGAAATCGGCTCAAGTTTTAAATTCAAAGTTAAATTTCAAAAATGGTTAAAGGCAAATCCCGACAAAACTTACAGGGATGCGATTGATGAATACTTCAGGATTCAAAATTCAAAAGAAAAAACAGAAATAGGTAAGCAATTTCAGTATAATCAATATATTAGGGATTTCTTTGAAAACAATAAAGATAAAACATTAGATGATGCAATAAAATGTTGGAAATATAAAAAAAGTTTAAAAGGACATAATCGTTATGAAGATAGTGATTTAACCGCTTTAACGGGTGAATAAATTGAAAAAAGTAAGAATAACTGTAATGAAAAAAGTTAGGCACGATGACTTGATTGAAAAATATGAAAATCCTCTGGAACATGAATGTGACGTTGAGATTGGGGAAGTTTTCATTGCTAACGGATGGAAAAAGCCTGATGATTTTTGTGATAGTGCATGGGAAACGCTTTCTCCTTTTGTATTGGCTTTAGCTAATGGAGCCAGTGATTTTTATGATGGATGGATGAAGAATAAAAAATCTGCAATGCTGTCATGCAATGACGGATTTCGTCCGGTTAGCTTTTTACTTGAAACGATGGATGAAGATGCAGATTAATTTTTAAGCAGATATCATGGCTAATATTTTTGATTTTTTTAAAAAAGAAATAGTATTTTTCGTTTCACTTATATTAGCTATTGTTTCTTGTTTTTTTGTAAAACCCAGTTTTGATTATTTCAGTTATATTAATTGGGATACAATAATATTGCTTTTCGTTATAATGGTTATTGTTGAAATTCTTAAAAATTTGGCTGTTTTTGAGATTTTGCTTCGCAAATTAATGACTAAAATAGGAAATGCCCGAGAACTTGTTTCAGTCCTGGTTTTCATATGTTTTTTCAGCTCAATATTCATAACGAATGATGTTTCTTTAATTCTATTTGTACCATTCACTATTTTGGCTTTAAAAAAAGTTGGCAGAACAGATTTGGCAATACTTGCTGTTTCTTTTGAGACCATTGCTGCTAATGTCGGATGCATGATTCTTCCGATTGGTGCTCCCCACAATATTGTAATGTATACCGTTTCTAATATTTCATTTGAATCATTTTTCTTCTTATTATTGCCATATGTCCTTGCATCTCTTGTATTTTTGGCAATAGCGCTGTTATTCATTCCAAAAGAGGATATTTATTTACCGGATATTAATAAAATTAATGTGGATAGAAATAATTTTTTTAAACGTGTTTTTCGGGGTGTTGATTATTATCTGCTTTTAACTTTCATTGCTCTATTCATATTAATCGGCAATTTGCAAAATATTCCTTTTTTTAACGAACTATTCACCAAATGGATTGTAGGCAATGAAGTTATTTGGGGTATTTTAGCTTCCCAAATTATCTCCAATGTTCCTGCTGCAATATTACTCAGCGGTTTCAGCAGTAATTATGGGGCCATTATTATTGGAATTAATGTTGGAGGATTTGGAACTCTCATTGCATCTATGGCCAATCTCATTTCTTATAAAATTCTCATAAGGGAACATGATGAATTTAAAAGCAGATACTTGATTGTATTTACTGTTTTAAATGTTATTCTATTGATAATACTGTTTGGAGTTTATGTTTTTATCAATTAATGGGAAAAATCATATGTTTTCATGATTTTACATCCCATTCTAATTGTATAATGATTGAAATTAAGCTAGGATTCCATTGTAAAGCATGTTTAAGAATTCATCTTTATATGCCTCCAGTTCATCGGCCGTATCTTTATCGTATACTTTCCATAAGGCAACTGATTGGAATGTTATACTAAGACACATGATGGATAACATTCTAGGATTAATCTCTTTTTTAATTTTGCCTTTTTCTAGTTGAAGTTTGAAAAATTCTTCTAATTTATTTAAAATCACGTCACTGACTCTTGAAAGTATACGTTTTTTCTCAGGAATCGGTTGAACTTCTTCCATAGCTATTTTCATTACGCTGAAATCTTCATCTGTAAGATTTAAAAGTTCATTGAAATTACTGGTTAAATAGTTGTCAATTTCTTCATCTTCAGAGAAATCGAAAATATTTTCTATTTTATCGATGAATATTTTCATATAATGTTCTTTAACAATTTCTATTAAATTTTTTTTAGTTTTAAACTTTCTAAAAATTGTTATTTCATTCACTCCAGCTTCAGCAGCTATTTTCTTTGTTGTAGCTTTTTTAACACCTTCTTTTTGAAGAATTTTAAATGTAGCTTCTATAATTTTTTCTTCAGTAGTTTCATTATTAATAAGATTCATAAAACCACTTTCCTATTTTAATAAATCTGTCTCTTTATTTGCAATAAATACGCAACAATCAACACATGGGGATTTATCTTTCCCACAATCACTTATCCTATCGCAGCGAACGGTGCCATATTCTTCTTTAAATGTATTAAACAATTCTTTGGCATTTGATTTAATTTTTGTTTCATCATCAACCAAAAGACCATTTGCAATTAATGCACCAGTCAGTGCCCCACATGTTCCTTCATCAAACGTTCCACCCATTCCGCCTGCAAATCCGCAAGCTAATTTACACATTTCAGATTTACTTATGGGATATTCAGCAGTTTCGCATAATCCCATTAAAGTAGACTCTGAACAACTTTTAAAAGTTCTATACTCCCTTATTTTTTCTTCCAATTTTTTTTTATCCAGCTCCATAATGGACTACTCCTATTTTATTATATTAATATTATATATTATAATTTTTAAATAATTAACCATAAAAATTTATATTAAGGTGAAAATTATGCATCCACGACCAAGTCCAATTGCAGCATCCCTTTATACTTTAAGGGATATGAATGTTGATGTTATTATTATGCATGGTCCTAACGGCTGCTGTTTTAGAACAGGCAGGCTTTTGGAGAGTGATGGGGTCCGTGTTTTAACAACTGCAATGGCAGAAAACGATTTTATTTTAGGTGCTGGAGATAAATTAGAAGAAACTTTAATTAAGGCTTATGACATGTTTGAACCAAAATTGATGGGTGTTGTCGGAACATGTGC
This sequence comes from uncultured Methanobrevibacter sp., assembly GCA_902777885.1. Taxonomy (GTDB): domain Archaea; phylum Methanobacteriota; class Methanobacteria; order Methanobacteriales; family Methanobacteriaceae; genus Methanocatella. The sequence goes on along the minus strand of CACYVR010000084.1, from coordinate 2,348 downwards.
GAGCATGATTATCGGTGAGGATTTAAAAGAGGCAATAGCTAATGCGAATTTGGATTGTACAGTCATCCCTGTTGAATCACATGGTGGTTCTGGTGAAGGAGACAATACCGTTGGAGCAATTATGGTTTTAGACGCAGCAGTTGAATGTGGTGTTATTCCTAGAAAAGAAGCTGATAGACAAATTGAAATGCTTGAAAAAGCAACAGAGATTGAAAAAACTCGTGGAATGGCTCAGGGAAAATACATTAAACCTAATTTTGGGGACTCAAAAGAAATTGTTGCAAAAGATATTGTTCGGGCTTTAAAAGACGGTAAAAATGTTGCTTTTGTATTGAATGCAAAAAAAGAGACGGCTTATTTATTTTCAGATATTATTAATTTTGATTATACTCAAATTAATCCTCAAAACAAACCAATAATTGTTGCTAATTTGGATGAAAACATTGGTTTGGATAGAATTAAGGCTCATGCAGCCAATATCAAAAGGGAACTGCCAATGGATATTGATTTCATTACTGGGGGATTGGATGAATATCCAATAACTGCCGATAATGCATATGAATATTTAAAAGATAAGAATTTGGATTTGATTGTTGTATTCGGTGTTCCTCATGCATTTCCTGTTGAAAATTTAGATGTTAAATCTGTTGCGGTTACTGATGGGCCTCGGTTAGTTGAGCCTTTGCGTGAATTAGGTTATGATAATGTTGTAGCTGAACTTGATGCACATTCTAAAACATTAGGAACAGATAAAATCGTTGATTCTGACTTTGGTTTAATGATTAGATCAGCTATTGACTGGATTGAATAATATGATAACGATAATTGATTATAAAAGTGGAAATTTAAAAAGTATTTCAAACGGATTTAAAAAAATTGGTGAAGATTTTCTAATAACTGATGACATTGAATTAATATCTGATGCTAAACACCTGGTATTGCCGGGCGTTGGAGCTTTTGGTTCTGCAATGGAAAATTTGGAACCTTTTAGAGATGTCATATATGAGCATGTAAATGATAATAAACCATTTTTGGGCGTTTGTTTGGGCCAGCAGGTATTGATGGGTCAAAGTGAAGAAAGTCCAAATGCAAGCGGGCTTAATTTATTTAAGGGCAAATGTGAATATTTGCCTGATGGAGTAAAAATACCTCATATGGGATGGAATAAATTAAATGTGGTTAATGATTCTCCAATTTTAAATGGGGTGGACGGTGAGTATTTTTATTTTGTACACTCTTATCATGTAATTCCTGAAGATGATGAAATAATTGCAGGAGTTTGTGATTATGGAATAGATGTTGTAGCATCTTTAAGTCAGAATAACTTATTTTCAACACAGTTTCACCCTGAAAAAAGCGGAAAAGCAGGGCTTAAGATTTTAAAAAATTTTGTTAATATTGAGGAGTAGTTAATATGGATATTGAAGGTTTTGTTAGAGCAAGAATCGATGATTATACTTACGAAGATTTGTCTGTACTTTTGGCTGAAAGGATAAAAGAATATAAGGAAATTTCCGATGAAAATTCAATAAAAATGGCGGAAGCCGTGATTGATGAAGTTTCAACCACATTAAAACTAAAGGAAAGTGATGATGAGTTTTTAAAAGAAATAACTGAAATCACTAAATCCGGAGTTGGAATGGGTGAAATGGGTGTTGGTTCCCGTGGAGCTGGAGACTTTTTTGTCCACAGAAGAATTGCAGATATTGTGGCATCAACTGACACCGCATCTCTTGTAAATCCAACAGAACAGGATGACGGAGGTGTTGTACGTTCAAAAGCTAAAAATGATGATGTTTATATTACAACTGCTGTTGACGGTATTCATTCCAGATTAAGTGAATATCCATTTTTAGGCGGTTTTCATGTTACAAGAGCCACTTTAAGGATTAAGTGAATATCCATTTTTAGGCGGTTTTCATGTTACAAGAGCCACTTTAAGGGATGTCTGTGTAATGGGAGCAGATCCCGTAGCTATTTTAAGTGACGTTCACTTGGCAGATGATGGTGATGTGGGAAAGATATTTGACTTTACCGCAGGTGTAGCTGCAGTATCAGAACTCGTCAACGTTCCAATAGTTGCTGGAAGTACTTTAAGAGTTGGCGGAGATATGGTTTTAGGTGACAGATTCGTTTCAGCTGTTGGAAGCGTAGGTGTTTCTGATTATCCTCCGACTGCACGTAAAGGTGCAACAAAAGGAGATGTAATTTTATTAACGGAAGGATCCGGCGGAGGAACAATTACAACTACAGCTATTTATAATGGATTTTTCGATGTTGTATGGGATACGATGAACGTTAACTTTGTTCAGGCATCACAATCTTTGTTTGAAGCTGATTTAGTTAAA
>CACYVR010000083.1 GCA_902777885.1 uncultured Methanobrevibacter sp. | reverse complement strand
GCTATCAAATCACTGTTACGCCTCATCATAAGCATTACTCTATCTTCAACTTTAAGACCTCTCTTAAGCAATGCATGAGCTATTCTATTAGCTTTCTTATTAAGTTCAGAGTATGTGAATTCTCCATCATCAGTGTATAAAATAACTTTATCAGGATTTTCATTAACAGCATTTTCAAATATCTTATTAATCAATCCTTCATTTTCCAGTTTAACTTCAAAACCCGCATCTAAATCAAGATTTTCAACAATGGAAACATTTTTCAATAATTCTTTAGGATTATCATTAAATTTATCGATTAAAACATTGAATGCATTTAAAAATGCAAGAATTATCTCTTTGGAATAATATGAAGAATCATATTCAACCATTATCTCATCAGGATTATATGAAAAAATCAATTTATAATCTTCTTTATTATAATCCTTTGTTGTAAACAAGATTTCACTTTCAAAATCCAAATCTTCGTATTCAGGAAAATCCCTAAATTGAGATTTGAAATCATAAATATAATCTTCAACGGACAAATCTGTGTTAAAATGATATCCTGCAGCCTGTTTATTATATCCCACCAAGATATCTTTAGAAAATGAGAATTTAACTAAATTAAACAAAAAAATTGATAAAAACAAATTATTTCTTGAAAAATCATATTTTCTTTTTAGTTCTTTGATTTCCACATTATATGGAATTGACAATAATTCATATTGAACATGATTTCCCTTCACATCTGGTGATAAAGATGTTGGAAAATCAAAAGAATTTATCAAACTATCATAATATTTTTGTACTATAATATTCATATTAAATATTATATGTATGAATACTATTTAATATTTTTTAAAGTGAATAAATAAGAATAGAAAGTATATAGGTGAGGAATATGAAAATAACAAAAAATTATAACGAAAAAGAATTAATATTATCTGTTGAAGGTCGCATTGATACAATAACTTCACAAGAATTAGATGAAGAAATTAACAATGAACTAGGAAAATTTGATTCATTAACTTTAGATTTTGCAGACTTAAAATACATTTCAAGTGCAGGTCTTAGAGTATTAATTGCAACACAAAAAAAATTAAAAGCAGAAAACATTCCATTTGTTATTAAAAATGTTAACGAAACCGTTAACGAAATATTTAGAATGTCTGGTTTTAATAAAATATTAAAGATAGAGTAAACGGTTGAAATTATTAGAACCTATTAAAGGTCGGTTAATAGATTGGAGGTTGGCAATTCTTCCTCGCACCAAATAGGACGAGGTATCCATGCCAAATTAAAGATGAACTCAATAACTATAAAACCCGAAGTAAATGAATTATATAATTTAACCGAGTTTATTTTAAATGAACTTCCCGAAGATAATCTTCAAGTTAATTTAATTGTTGAAGAGATATTTACCAATATTGTCAATTATTCAAATACGGAGTTCATTACTGTTAATGTAGAATATAATTATCCTACAGTAACTATGGAGTTTATTGACAACGGAATAAAATTTAATCCTCTTTTAAAAGAAGACCCTAGCCTACCGGAAACTATTGATGAAGCCCAAGTTGGTGGATTAGGCATTTTTTTAACAAAAGAAATGGCTGATGATCTTTATTATCATCATAAAAATGGTAAAAATCACTTAAAAATAATTAAAAAAGTGAAATAATGAAATCTAAACTAATAAAAACAGCGATATCATTTATACTGATAATAGCTATTAATTCCATATTTTCACCAGAGAAGCTCTTTGAATATGGAATATACAGTTCACATATTGGAGTATTATTTATTTTAGGGTTATTATTCGGCCCATATGGTGCTTTAGGTGCAACATTAGCAAACGTATCTTTGGATATATACAATGAAGTTTCACCCCTAAGCATATTTTATTCGGCAATTATTAGTTTTGGAGTTTCATATCTAGCATGCAAGCTTTGGTACTCCGGTTTTAAAACAGACAAAGTTACAAAGCCAAGATTAGATAATGTTTACCACCTTAGTCTTTTTTTATTAATCTTATTAATAGGCGGACTCATCTATTCAGCAACTCATGGATCTTTAATGGGCTTTGACGGCTACGAAGGGTGGGATGAATATATATTCCTTATTTATTTTTTTAACTTTGTTAACGTAGCATTTATTTTTGGAATACTGAGTATTTGGCTTTCTCAAAAAATCGATTTTATTGAAACCCCAAAAATATCAAAAAGACCGTATAACAAAAAATTATACAAAATATTATTTATTTTATTAATTATTGTTTCAATAATTACATCAATATCCTTAGTCTTCTACATAGATACCAATATCCGAATTATAGAAATGATATTAATTGGAATTTTACTAATTGCTTATTTGACAAAACCATTCAGTCATGAAGTGCAAACAAATGAGGATAATACAATAATTGAAATTATTATACGATATTTTATCATAATTACATTATCAATTGCCATTTTTGGACTAATGATTTCTATTTTAAGCTATGATTATGTGACGAATATGAAGAATGTTAATCCATACTTATATTTAATGCCTACACTCATAATAACAGATGCTGTTATAGTTTTATTCTTTATTCCGGGAATTATTATTTTAAGATATTTTGAAAAAAAAGTGCTCAAACCCATTTCATCATTTTCCGAAATTGAAAGTTTCATTAAGGAAAATGAAAAAATCGAATCCGAAGGACTGGTAAATATTTATTCTGAATATGTTAATGAGAATAACGAAATTGGAACCCTTGCCCGCTCATACACAGAATTAATTAACCACAATAACCATTATATTGAAAATATTCATGAAATTGAAGGTGAAAAAGAACGTATTAAAACAGAACTTGATATTGCAACAAAAATTCAGGCTGCAAACCTACCCACCAAACCAATTGAAAATGATGATTTTATTGTTAATGGTTATTCCCATCCTGCAAAAGAAGTTGGAGGAGACTTTTTTGATTATTATATGATAGATGATGATAATTTAGCTATTGTAATTGGAGATGCATCAGGCAAAGGTGTTCCTGCAGCATTAGTTGCGATGATTACTCAAGCCAATATTAAACAAACGTTAAAACATATCCAAGATCCATCACAGGTTTTATATCACCTCAACAACCAATTATGTGAAAATAACACAGAATCAATGTTTCTTACATTATGGCTTGGAATTTATAACAGAACAACTGAAAAATTAACATTTTCTAATGCAGGACATGATATTCCATTAATAAAAGAAAATAATAAATTCAAATATTTGGATATTAATTATGGAATTGTTTTAGGAGTTATGGAAGACTTTAACTATGTTTTAGAAGAGATTAGCCTAACAAATGAATTGGTTTTATATACTGATGGAATAACAGATGCAAGCAATGAAAGCAATGCAAAATATGGTGAAGATAGACTTTTAAACTTCTTTAATGGATTTAAAAGTGATACAGACCCAATTAAACCATTATTAAATGACATTAATAAATTCACAAAAGATGCGAAACAATTTGATGATATGACATTAGTATACCTGAAGAAAAAGAATTTGTAATTAAAAATTAGATATTATAACAGGAATACCCAAAAATTTATCAAAAAATAGAATTGATTCTAATGCAACTATTTTGTCGGCGCCATTTTTGCAGAGATGCCGTCATGACAAAAGATGTTGATGAAAAAACTGCTGTTGGTGGTTATGCAAAAGTTATTAAAAAAATTAACTGAATCAACCACCAATATAATTAATAGAAAGGTTGCTTATTCACATAGTTATTAATTTAGAATAATAAAATAATAATGAACTATTTAATTTAAACAATTTTAAATCAATCATACAATGATTTAATTTTTTAAATATATATGGAATAATTAAATTAAGATATTTTCTTTTGAACTTTCTCGCTTTCAAGTTCACGGATTGCATTTGATGAAATCCATTTGCAGGTCTTATCATCAATTTGAGAGATTTCATAAGCAACATCTAATGCTTTTTTATTGCAATCCAAATCTCTTTTTCCAATTTGTCTTAAAGCCCAATTAACTGATTTTTTAACAAAATTCCTATTGTCAAAAGAGGCCTTTTTAATTAAAGGAAAATATTTATCAAAATCTTTGGCACTTGCCTTTTTATCATGGACTGCGATAACGGCAATAAGACTGAAAGCAGTTCTTTTAACGAATTCTTTTTCGGCATCACACCAGATGAAAATATTATCACGAGCTTCAGGCAAATCAACCAATAAATTAAGACATGCCTGATCTACTATATCCCAGGAATAGAATGAATTGACCCATTCATCCAATTGTTCAGAAGTAACTTTTTCCTTTTGCTCTATCATCGTAGCAAGCAAATGAGACTCATGATAAGGATGATTCCATAGTTCAATAGCCAAATCATGATTTTTTCCGATTTCTTTAGCTAATTTTCTGATAATTGGAAGCCTAATACCATATGAATATTGACAACCTATTGCAAATCTCTTATTGGAATTTACAACATTTTCATCAGAAATTTCTTCAAAATAAGCAATCACTTCTTGAAAATCCATACTATCTATCCAAAATAGCTTCACGAACTTTTTCAACTGCAATTTCCTTTTTAGCAGGGTAAGCAGCAATTTTAATTTTAAGATGAATTGAATCTCCAGAGTCCTTAATAGTTAATTTTTCATCAATTGCATCGACTTTATCGAATCTTAAAAACCAATTTCCCTTTTCATCGATTTTACGCTCTAAATCATTATTCAATTTTTCTAAATCAACAGATTCTAAAAGTAAGTTAAAAAAAGCTTTGGTGTATCGTTTTTTAGAAACAATACCTGATAATATAATAATCTTATCTTCAGTAAGGCCTTCAGCTTCCTCAGCATTAATTTCAGCTTCAGGCAAAATATTTAAAATGGCTTGAGATAATTCTTGAACATCTTCATTTTCATAAACAAAGACTCTGAATTTAATGTTATGTATCATAAAAATGAGAGATTATAAATCTCTTCTTCTTGCTTGTTCACTACCTTTTCCTTTAGATTTAATTCCACGTCCTTTGTTACCAGCACTAGTTAAGCCTCTTAAAGCTCTGTTAGTGTGTTTTTTAGAACAAATCCAATTGATTTTTTTATCATTAATGATAGAAGGACTTTGTGGATCTACTAAGATAACTTCGTAGTATTTATATTTACCATCAGACCATACCCAGTAGGAGTTTAAAACTTCTAAGTTAGGGTATTTTTTACCTACTCTTTCTTCAGCAATTCTTTGAATTGATTTAGCTTGAGTAATTTTGTTTACACCCATTCTTTTAGGTTTACGACCGCCTTTGAAACGTGATTTCCTTCTTCCACCACGTCTTACTCTGGTTCTTACTAAAACAAAACCTTTTTTAGCTCTGTAACCTAAGCTTCTAGCTCTGTCTAATCTAGTAGGTCTGTCAATTCTTTGTACTACTTTTTGACGTCTCCATTTTGGAGCTCTTTGCCACATGAGTTCACGTACGTAAGACTCATCTGGATTTTTCCAAGCATCTCTAATATATTTATACATAAATTTCACCTTTTTTTGTTC
>CACYVR010000082.1 GCA_902777885.1 uncultured Methanobrevibacter sp. | reverse complement strand
TCCAAAAACTTTAGATGAAGCTCAGGTCGGAGGATTAGGAATTTTACTTGTGAAAAACTATGCGGATGAAATAACATATACCTATGAAAACGAAGAGAACCATTTGAAGATTATTAAAAAAGTGGAATAATGAAAAAAAATCTTAAAAAAATATTGGTGCCTTTCATCCTGATGGTCGTTTTTAATTTGGGTGCTTTTTATTTTGCCATAGGAGATAATTTTGCTGAAGGTTATTCACCCCATTTAGGAATAATATTCATCTCAGGACTGCTTTTCGGACCATACGGAGCAATAGGATCCGTTTTAGGAAATACATTATGTGATTTAATCAGAGGATACAGTGCAGGATTAACCTTTACATCAGAGATTATAAGTCTGGCAATTTCCATTTTGGCATATAAGTTATGGTATGGGAAGTACAAATCAAGAAAAATAATTACAACCCCTAAATTAAATGACACTAACCAAATACTTTTATTCATTGGAATAATCTTCATCTGTGCTGTCATCTATTCCATAGTAAATAAAAAACTGCTCTATCTATTCCAGCCGGAAACCATGCATATTACTTTTCTAGTTGGAGTCAGATACTTTATTAATTTCGTTAACTCCGCATTCATATTCGGAATCATCGGAATACTGATTTCAAAATATATCGATTTTATCCACATCCCCAAAAAATCAGAAAAAAAATATAATAAAAAATTATATGAAATACTTGGCATGTCATTAATTGCCCTAACAATAATTATAGCAATAAGCGATTTCTATTTCAAAAATGTGAATAGCAGCATAATGATTGCGGAAATACTGATAATTACAGGATTACTCATCACATATCTGACAAAACCGATTACTGCAGAGGTAACGGAAATACCTTACAACACAATACCCGAAAGAATAATGAATATTTTTCTTATAACCTCATTGATTATTTTAATCATAGGATATGTTATCGTATCGGATGACGTTCTGGCATTTGCCTTGGACGCATATCTTCCAATAGATTTAGGTGAAGTAATAATACTTGTTTTCCTGGCAATGGACATTTTCTTCATCATATTCTTCATACCATCATTTTTGGTTTTAAAATACATTGAAAACAACGTAATCAATCCGATTGTATCATTTTCAAGAATTGAAAAATTCATTAAAAAGGGAGATAGAATTGAATCTGACGGATTGGTTAAAGTTTATTCTGAATATGTTAATCAGGACGATGAAATAGGAATGCTGGCCCGAAGTTACACATCTTTAATCAACTATACTAATGAATACATTGAAAATATCCATCAAATTGAAGGTGAAAAGCAAAAGATTGAAGCAGAACTCAGAATTGCCGAAAAAATTCAAAAATCAAATCTTCCAACTGAAAGAATTTCAAATGAAAACTACTGCATTTTCGGATTTAGCCAGCCTGCAAAAGAGGTTGGTGGAGACTTCTATGACTATTATGAACTGGATGATGACAATGTGGCGGTTGTAATCGGTGACGCTTCAGGAAAGGGCATACCTGCAGCAATACTTTCAACAATTGCCCAATCCATTATTAAACAATTGCTGAAAACCGAAAGAGATCCCTCAAAAGTCATGTATTTACTCAATAACCAGTTATGTGAAAACAACTCCGAATCAATGTTTATAACATTATGGCTTGGAATTTACAACACTAAAACCAAGATGTTGACCTTTTCCAATGCTGGACATAACACTCCGGTAATCATGGAAGACGGGAAATTTAAATCTATAGAAGTTGATACAGGCATTGCTTTGGGAATCTGGGAGGACTATGAATTCATAAAAGAAGAAATACCTATATGCAATAAAATGATTCTTTATACTGACGGCATAACCGATGCAATGAATTCAGATGAAGAATTTTATGGAGAAAATAAATTAATTGACTTTTTAAATAATCATAACTCTGAAAATAAAATAGTTACCAAATTATTAGAGGATATTAATAAATTTACAGGCTCCGAAGAACAATTTGATGATATGACCTTAGTCATTTTAAACAAACATGACTAGATTAACGAATTTAGGAAATGAATCATGATTAGACTAACTTACTATGATGTGGAAAACCTTGATTTGAAAAAGGGCTATGAACTGGTTTCAGATAAAAGAAAGGAAAAAATCGATTTTTACAGATTCGACAAGGATAAAAAGCTCAGCTGCGGAGCGTATCTCCTGCTTCAAAAAGTATTGGATGAAGAGGGAATTTCGAAACCCGAATTCAAAGTTGGAAAATACGGCAAGGCATATATATGCAACCATGAAGACATTTATTTTAATATAAGTCATTCCGGGAAAATGGTTTGCTGCGCAATTTCCGATAGGGAAATTGGTGTTGATGTTGAATATAATGACCCTACAATCGATTTAAACATAGCAAAGAATTACTTCTACAACAGCGAATATGAAAACATCATGAAATCAGATAATCCCTCAAATGAATTTTTCAGATACTGGGTTTTAAAGGAAAGCTACATGAAATATACAGGCCTTGGATTCAATTTGGATTTGGACAGCTTTGAAATAATCATTGACGGAGACATAAAACTTAAAAATGATAAAAATAATGTCAAATTCAACCTGTTTGATGTTGATGACTACAAGCTGGCATCAGCAGGACACTTCAACACCAAAAAACTTGAAAAATACGATGATTTGATAAAATAAACACTATTCCATCAAGACAATTTTAGACACTGCCAAATTATCTGTCAAAAACAAAGCAAAACAATAATTTTTGTTACACACGATATTGATGAGGCGGTGTTTTTATCAGATAAAATTGTTCTTCTCTCCAGAAGACCGGGAAGCATCAAAAAGATTTTTGAAATTGAACTGGAGCATCCAAGAGACAGAGAGGACGAGGAATTTAAAGATTTGGTATCTGAAATTACCCGAGCAATTGATGAATTAGAAGATGATTGATTTCATCTTTAATTCTTCCATTTTTTTAATTAACTCACCTACATCTTTTTTAAGTCAACGTCATTTCCCGTTAACCTGTAATATAAAAGATGAATTAACTTAACGGTGCTTCCTATGCATAATGCTCCAAGAACCGTTCCGATACCGACACTTCCGAAATTTCCCAAAAAAAGATATGAGAGTACGAGGGATGATGAAACAACACAAACGTCAAAACAGACTTTCATTTTTGGAAATGGCTAGTTTAACACAATAGCGATTGTCTGTGTAATTCCTTCAACAGAAATCGGAACTATATTTGCAGGCACGTAGAAAAATAATCCAAGAGCAATCAGTACAATGGATATTGCACTCATAAAAAGTGCCGTGATTAAATTATCGGCCATAGGAATGAAAGCTATTAATGCCATTGAAATGCTGGTTAAAAATCCGAAAATCACACTTACAATAACCTGTAAAAAGTGTTTAGGTTCGAAATTGCTTCTCAAAAGCATTAACTGCAATATTACAAGAAAAAGCTGAAAAGCAAATGTCGTTATTCCCAAATCAATTTTCCATATAAGATTCAATGCATAGGGTATTGATGCAACGGGCGTTGAGCCAAGCCCCGATTTGATTGAAAATGCAACACCCAAGGTTATTAAAAATAAGCCAAAAATGTAGTTAAATATACGTTTAAATGTTAATTTTTCACCACTGAATTCCATATACTATTAATATTTGTTTTCATTGTATTTAAAGTAATTTAGGCAATGAAACTTAGCCCATAACGGAAAAATGATTGCCGACTATAATATTTAAAAAGTATAAAAAACAAATATTTAAACAGGTTTAGAAACGCTAAATCTTTTTTATTATATGGAGGAAATTTAATGGATGATATTTTATTAATGCTTCCAGGTCCGACAACAGTAGATCCTAGAGTTTTAGCCGCAATGTCAAAAGCTGTTGTAAATCACAGGGGAGCAAAATACGGAGAGATTCTAACAGAAACCACAGAATTAATGAGTAAAGTATTCCAAACCCCGAATAAGTCTTATTTATTAACCGGATCAGGTACTGCTGCCATGGAAGCAGCTGTTGCAAATACAGTTGCACCTGGTGAAAAAATGTTGAATGTTGTTGGTGGAAAATTCGGAGAACGTTTCATGAAAATAGCCAATACTCATGGAATCGAATCTAAAGAATTAGCAGTCGAATGGGGAACTGCAGTAACACCAAAACAAATTGAAGAAGCACTTGACGCTGATGAAGATATTAAAGCAGTCAGCGTTATCCACAATGAAACTTCCACAGGTGTAGCAGCACCGATTGAAGAAATCGGTAAAGTCATGAGAAACTATGACGCATTATACATCGTAGATACCGTATCTTCCCTTGGAGGAGACCATGTGGATGTTGAAAAATTCGGCATTGACGTATGTGTAACCGGATCACAGAAATGTCTGGCAGCACCTCCTGGAATGGCAGCAATCACATTAAGTGATGCCGCATGGGATGCTGTTGATAAAATTGAAACCAACACATACTATCTGGACATGAAAGCTGCAAGAAAAAGCGGAGACAAAAACCCTCCTGAAACTCCTTACACCCCATCAGTTTCATTAACCTATGCAATGAATGAAGCTTTAAAAATAGTTATGGAAGAAGGATTGGAAAACAGAGTTGCACGTCACCACAAAGCAGCAAAAGCCAGTGTTGAAGCTGTAAAAGCATTAGGCTTAGAATTATTTGCAGACGAAGCAGTATCTTCTGCAACCGTAACTGCAGTCAAAATGCCTGAAGGCGTCACCGATGCTGAATTCAGAGGAACAACCCGTGACAAATACGGCGTTGAATTGGCTGGAGGACAAGACCACTTAAAAGGAAATGTCTTCAGAATAGGCCACATGGGATGCATCTCATACAAAGAATTAGTACAAACCTTTGCAGCTATTGGAATGACCTTAAAAGGTTTAGGTGCAATTGAAGACGCTGGTGCAGGTGTTGCATCAATTACAGAATCATACTTATGATTCTACCATTTTTTCTTTTTTAATAGCGATTAAATATAATATTTGCCATCAATGCCAACCAATAAATCCATGAAATCCCCTACATCATCTGAAAAATTTGATATTTCACAAAAATCATAGAAATTATCATCAAATATCTTAATAA
>CACYVR010000081.1 GCA_902777885.1 uncultured Methanobrevibacter sp. | reverse complement strand
TATTTCTATATTTCAGACGGTTTGGGTGAAGGTATTCAAGCTAAAAGAAGAGGTTTTGCTGTAATGATTTCTCATTTAACATCTCCTTTGGCTTACACTCAGCTTTATGGAAATTTAACTGTCTTGGCAAATTTGATAAATGAGTATGAAAATGCATTAAATCAAAGTTCAAAGGATGCACTTATATCCGAAATTAGATATATTGTTGATACTAATAACTATGTTCATTCTATGGGAGTAAGCAATGAAACATTTAATAAGTTTACAGCAGATGAGTTAATTTCCAATGTCGATTCTTTCATTAAAACAGTACAGAATGAATTGTACACATGGGGTCTGCATGCTCTTGGACAGAATTGGACAGATAAGGATATTGGACTGGCGGTATCAACTGCTTTGTCACAACAATTCACATATAATGGAATTACAACATCATTATATGATGAAATAGCTCAAATCAAGTATTCTAAAAACTATGATCAGCTCAATTCTCTTGAAAGGGATGTTGTGATGAATTTGTCCGCTAATGTTGTAATGTCTTTAATCTATTATTCAAGTGAGGAAGTATCTCAGGTAATCGGAGTTAATTCAGCAAGTTTACTTGCAGCTTTTGATTATGCAAAATTATATATTTCTTTAATCCAATCCTCTGTTCTAAATGAAATTGATTCATTTATAGATGCATTGAATGGAAGATACATTGCTCCGGGTCCTGCAGGTGATGTATTGGATATCAATTCAATCCCTACTGGAGGTAATTTCTTCCATGATCAATCTCAAGAACTTCCAACTAAAGATGCTTATGAATATGGAAGGGTTTTAACATTGCTCGCATTAGAAGGTTTGACAGATGATACTGAAAAGCTTGTAATGGGTATTTGGTGTGTTGAAACAGCAAGAGACGATGGTGCATTAATATCTGTTGTATTGTATTTGCTTGGAATGGAACCGGTCTATTCATCTTCACCAAGTGCTGGAGGTTATGTTCAGGTGGGTAATGACGAAGATCGTGATGACCATGAACATGATGAAGAAGTTAGTGTTGGTGTAAAAACAAACTTGCTTCCAAGCTATATCAAATTGGATGATTTAACTCGTCCTGAGGGATGGGCCAAAAAAAGAATCGATGTAACCGTTATAACAAGCGGTAACTTTAGGGATTTATATTCAACACAAGCTATTTTGATGGATAATGCTTTTAGAGTAGCATTAGCCAGATCATACTTCTACATATTGAATGATGACACTTTAAAACAAAGTGCATACTTCAATGACATTAAAGAAGGATTGGAACATATTGTAGCTAGTGTTGATTATTATGGTGTTGGAAAAGAAACATTTGAAGAGAATAATGTTGCTAAACATTGGGTTAGTGATTTCATTTACTACAAAGAATTAGGTTATAATACCACTTATGCAGCTGAATGCGCAATAACTCGTATTTTTGCACCTCCTAACGGTGATTATGGTGCAGGAATAGCAAAATCAGTATCTTTAAGTTGGACCTGGAATGACACCGATGAATTATCTGATTTTTATTTAGGCAGGATGGGTAATATGTACTCCAAATATTATTGGGGTGAAACTAATCCCTTAGTATTTGCAAGAGCTTTAAACAATACTAATGATTTGATTGTCAGTCGTAACACCAACGTTTATGGTGTTTTGGATAATGATGACTTCTTTGATTACTGGGGAGGTCTTTCAATGACAATGGCTTATGTAAACGGAAATACTCCAAAAATGAATGTTTTGATGTATGGAAATAAAAACACTCCATATACAACATCCATTGAACAGGCTATTGCAAAAGAAATCCTTACCAGATATTCAAACCCTGACTGGATTAGTGGAATGATGCAGGAAGGTTACAGTGGTGCTAGATATATTTCCAATAAGTTTTTAACTGATTTGCTCGGTTGGTCTGTAACAAGACCTGAAGCAGTTTCAAATTATATGTGGGATGATGCATATAATGTCTACTTTAATGATAAGTATGGAATTGGCGTATCTGACTGGTTAAAAACAGGAAATAACAATTATGCATTCATATCCTCCGCAGGTACAATGTTAACGGCTGCTTATGAAGGATATTGGCAAACGGATTCTGCAACCTTATCCAGTGTTGCAAATCAATGGGCACAGGCAGTTATTACTAATGGTGTTGCATGTTGTGACTGTAGCTGTGGTAATATAGCTATGATGCAATGGGCAGTTGATTTCATCAACCCTGATTTGCTGGCCAGATTTGCAGATCAAGTTTTCCAGGCAACCAATCATAATTTCTTCAACCCGGCCAATTTCCAAAATAATCCTGATGCTGATACTGCAGATAAGGAAGCTGATGAAAATTCAGGCATAAACTCAACAGATGCTGAGGTTTTATCCAATTCATCCTCTTCAACTTTAAAATCTGATAGTGCAACATCAGGTGCTACTGGCGGAAATACTGCAAGGGGTGTTGGAGAGACTTCAGCTGATTCAGCTACAGCTTCAAGCGCATCTGAAATTAATGATTTAGATAATGCTGGAGATAGTGGTGCTGACTCTTCATCCAAAAGCTATGAGGTTGAAAAATCTGTTTCAAGTAGTAGTACAACAACTGAAAAATCCATGTCAATACAATTGTTGATATGTGTAATTATATTAGTAGGAATTTTTGCTATAGGTTACTTTAGAAATAAGAATAAAGAAGAATTTTAATTTATGAATAACAATTCTGTTATTCATTTTTAATTTTTTTTCAATGTGAATTAATTTATATATTATAAAAATATAAAGTATAAAATGTAATTGATTTTAAATTAATTATGGAGAGATTTTATTATGGATATGATGAGTGTTTTATGGCAATTCGGTATTCTTGCAGCAATCCTTGTTTTTGGTGTAAAAGTAGGATTGGCTTCAGGTTTGGCTAATTTGTCAAAGAAATTATTAGCGATAATCTGTATTGGATATGGTGGTGGAGTATTGTTAATTTCTGCTGTCGCATCTTTATATGCAGAGCAACTCACTCAGGCTATTTATAGTTATAATTCAGTATTCTACATTATCATGGCTTTAATAATGATTATTGCCGGTTTAATTACAATAAGGGAATGGAAAGTGCATGACCACAATACAAGTACCGCAACGTCTCTGGCGGTTATAGCTCCTTGTCCATGTTGTTTTGGTTCAATTGTTGCAAGTATATTAATTGTTGCTCCAACTATTGGTGTAGGTGCTTTTTACTTAAGCTGGTTTGCAGCAGCTGCTTTGGTGGCTGTAATTCTTATTGCATATTTCGCATCCAATATTGTAGTCAAATACACAAGTAAGCCTTATCCTATTATTTTAGGAAACTTCATGTTGCTTTTAGGTGCTTACTTTTTACTTTCTGCAATTGTAATTCCTAATATCGCAGGGTCTTTAAGTAAAGATTTCAGTGATCTTACAATGAGTTCTCCTGGATCTATTATTGCAATTGTTGTGATGATAATTGTTTTAGTCGCTGTTGGAATATTTTTAAATAAAAAAAGTAAAAGTCTATTAGATTAATAAGGTGATATATAATGAGCGTAAGTATACCTGGTGGAGAATTTTTAACAGGTTCTTTGGATGTTATTTCACAAAGTTTAACTATTCCTGTATTGGTTATTCTTTTAATAATTGTTATAATTTCCATTATAACATTAGGTGGATTAATATCCGAATATACTTCAAGAAAAAAGGTTCCTGTAGGAACTGTTAGGGATTTGATTTATGATATTAATTCAGCTGCTTCCGTTGATGCATTACAAGGTGTCATTGAAGGTGCAGCAATACCAAAATCTCAGAAAAAAGTATTAACCGAAATTGCTAGTTCTTCTAGTTTGGATAAAAATACTAGGGAAGCTTTAGCCCGTAAACTAGTGGAATATGAAGAAGAAAAAATTGATAAAACATTACAAAAAACTGATATTATTACTCGTGTCGGCCCTACATTAGGGTTAATGGGTACTTTAATTCCTATGGGTCCTGGTCTTGCAGCATTGGGAGCTGGGGATGTAAATACTCTTGCACAATCTTTAACTGTTGCATTTAACACTACAATTGTAGGTATTGGTTCAGGTGCTTTATGTTATGTTATAGGTAAAATCCGGTCCAGTTGGTATGATCGTTATTTATCAGATTTAGATGCTTTGTCAGATGCTGTTTTAGATTATATGAATAATCAGTGATTTAAATGGTTCGTAAAAAACAAAGAAGACGATCTAGTCGTGTTGAAGAAGACCCAATGGCGGGCACATCTAACCTTGTTGATGCTATGCTAGTTATTGCAGTAGGTTTTCTTGTTTTTGTAATCATTAGCTGGAATATGCAGGCTATTGTTTTTAATGAAAGTATGACTCCACAAGAAAAACAACAAGTTATGCAGACTATTAAAAGTGTTTCAGAGGTTAATCAAGGTCAAGAACTAAACCAAACTCCAGATACTTCCAATAGTTCCGGTCAGGGTTATACTGAAATGGGTAAAGTCTATAAAGATCCGTCGACAGGTAAGCTGATTATGGTAGAGGGTTGAGCCTCTACTTTAAACATTTTTTTTTAACATTTTTTTGAATATTTTTTTTTACTGTTTTATTTTTTTACATTTTTTTTTACATTTTTTTGAATATTTTTTTTTTAACTGTTTTATTTTTTAACATTTTTTTTAAATATTTTTTTATTAATTACCTTTAAATATTATTAATTACATAAATTTAAGTATATTATTTTATAGGTGTTTATATGGGAAGATGGAATTTTGATAATGTTTTAGAGATAATGAAGAATGATTCTAAATCTGTTACATCTAATCCAATTGTAGTCATCACTATAATCGCTATTATTATCATACCTTCTTTATATGCAATCATTAATATTAATGCTTGTTGGGATCCATATGAAAAAACAGAAGATATTGATTTCGCAATAGCGAATATGGATAATGGTTCCTCATATGAAGGATTAGAGTTAAATGTTGGGGATGATTTAGTAGAGGAACTTAAAAATGAAAGCAAGTTTCACTGGGTTTTTGTAGATGAGCAGACTTTGCGGCAGGGGGTTGAAAATGGAACGTATTATGCAGGTATTGTTATACCGCAAAAT
>CACYVR010000080.1 GCA_902777885.1 uncultured Methanobrevibacter sp. | reverse complement strand
AAAAAAAGTAAAAAAAGTTAAAAGATGAATTTAATCATCTTTTTGTAATCCGCAAGCTTTTCTTAATCTGGTACCGACAACTTCAATGTCCAAATTCTCTTCAGCTGCCCTCATTTCTTTTAAGTTAGCTCCGTTGGTAGCGTTTTCATCTGCCCATTGTTTTTTAAAGGTGCCGTCTTGGATTTCAGTTAAAACTTGTTTCATACCGTCTTTAGCTTCTTGAGTAATGATTCTTGAACCTCTTGTTAAACCGCCATATTCTGCAGTGTTACTTACATCATGCCACATTCCCTTGAAACCTTTTTCATAGATTAAGTCTACGATAAGTTTTACTTCATGACAAGTTTCAAAGTAAGCAATTTCAGGCTGATAACCTGCTTCGACCAAAGTGGTGAAACCTGCATTAATCAGTTCAGTGATTCCCCCACACAATACAGTTTGTTCACCGAATAAATCAGTTTCAGTTTCTTCTTTGAAAGTAGTTTCTAAAACACCAGCTTTGGTTAATCCACAAGCTTTTGCCATACCTAATGCTAATTGCAATGCATCGCCAGTTGCATCTCTTTCAACTGCCACTAAACCAGGAATACCGAATCCTTCCTCATAAGTTCTTCTTACCATAGATCCAGGTCCTTTTGGTGCAAACATAACAATATTAACATCTTCAGCAGGGTCAATTAATCCAAAGTGAATGTTGTATCCGTGTGAAAAAGAAATGGTGTTTCCGCTTTCGACATAAGGTGCGATTTGTTCGTTGTATACTTTTTCCTGGATTTCATCCGGAAGCAAAATGTGAATAATATCTGCTTCTTTAGCTGCATCTTCAATAGTTTTAACAGTCATTCCGTCCTCTTTTACTAAATTCCAAGAACTTCCATTTTCACGAACACCAACAATAACATCAGCACCGCTGTCAGCCATGTTTCTAGATTGTGCTCTACCTTGTGAACCATAACCGATTACGGCAATGGTTTTTCCGTTAAGTGCATCTGTATCTACGTCTGCATCATAATACATTTTCATTATAACGTCTCCTATAAAATAATTATTTGATAAATTTATCAATTAATAATATTATTTTTTATATTTAATAACTTTATGATTATGCCATCTGATTTAGAATTTTAATGATTGATAGTATATGATAAAATTTAGTTAAATAGAAATATTTTTCATCCTCAATTGATTTTAAGATAAATCAGAAAGTATTAATCATTTTCATGCCTTAAAAGAAACTTTTTTTTATCCAGTCCTGCGGCATAACCAGTTAAATTTCCCTTTGAACCGACAACCCTATGGCAGGGAATTATGATTGCAATGGGATTGTGTCCGACCGCACCCCCAACAGCCTGAGCAGCCATTTTTTCAACACCTCTTTTTTCAGCTATCCTATCTGCAATCTCTTTATACGTAGTGGTTTTTCCATATGGAATTTCACAAAGCATTTTCCATACTTCACATCTGAAATCCGTACCTTCAGGAGCTAAATCCAATTCATTGACTGAAGGCTTATCTCCATTGAAATATCTGTCAAGCCAGTTAATTGTCTTAGACAGGATTTTATCTTCTTTTTCAGCAATATCCACAAAATCAGATAAATAATATCTCTGTCCTTCAAACCAAGCCCCAATCAACTTTTCATTTTTAGAGGCAAGCAAAATATCTCCAATTGGTGAGGTGTAGTGTTTTGTGTTAATCATTTTAAAAAAAATAAGAGAGATGGCTTAATAACCATCTACTAAAACTTTTAACTCTCCAGTTACAATATCGATGATTAAACCGTGTACTGGTACGTCAGGGATTAATGGATGGTTTTTGATTTTTTCTACAACATCTTTAACATTTTGTTCTTCAGATTCAAATCCACCAATCCATTGAGCCAAATCGTATTTAGCAATGTCTTCTTCTTTAATGCCTCTTTGAAGCATTTTTTCTTTTAAAGCGTCTGCATCAGCACCAGCCATACCGCATTCAGTGTGACCGACAACCATTACTTCTTCAGCTCCAAGGTTGTATAAAGCTGCACCGATTGATCTGATTGCATCTTCACCGACGATTGAGTTACCTGCATTTCTTACGATTTTTGCATCTCCTCTTTTTAAACCTAATGCAGGTTCGAAAAAGTCGATTAATCTGCAGTCCATACAAGTCAAAATAGCTAATTTTTTAGCTGCATGGTGAGACATTTCTTCGCCTTCAAAGTTTTCAACAAATTCCTTATTATCTTTTAATACGTTCTCCAATATTGTCATTTTAAACTCCCCTTGCCATTGCGGTAAGGCCGGTTCTTGAAATCTTTTTGATTCCATAACCTTTTAATAAAGATATAAATGCATTAGTTTTTTCAATATCTCCAGTTATTTCAATTATTAATGTTTCTTCAGTTACATCAACAATTTTTGCTCTGAAAATATTAACATACTGTATTATTTCAGCTCTTGCTATTTCATCAGGAATATTGACCTTTACAAGACATAATTCCCTTTTAACTGCATTTTTAGTAATATCTTTAATCTTGATAACATCAACTAATTTATTCAGCTGCTTTGTAACCTGTTCCAATATTTTATCATCAGCTTTTACGGTGATTACCATTCTTGCAAGCCCTTCAACTTCAGATTCTCCGACGGTAATGCTGTCAATATTAAAATCTCTTCTTGTAAACAGGCCCGCAACTTTCTGTAAAACTCCAGGTTTATTTTCTACAAGCGTGCTTATAACATGATATTTTACATCCATTTAAATCACATCTTTTTCGAGTTTGTATTCTCCAATCATTTCATTAATGCCCGCTCCTGGAGGCAGCATTGGAAGTGTCTCTTCAGAATCTATTATAACATCAATAAGTATGGCCTCATTATCCTTGATTGCAGTTTTTAATGCTTCTTTAGTTTCACCAGGTTTTTCAACTCTAACTGCATTGACGCCGAAACTTTCCGCTAATTTGACAAAGTCGGGACTTTCTTTAAATTTGGTCTGTGAATGTCTTCTATCATATAATAAACTTTGCCATTGATAAACCATTCCCAATGTCCTGTTTTCAAGTACAACTGCAATTACAGGTATATCATAATCATAAACTGTAGCGAGTTCCTGACAAACCATTAGAAATCCGCCGTCCCCATTTATTGAAACAACAGAATCATCCGGACATGCAACTTTGGCACCGATAGCTGACGGGAAACCGAATCCCATGGTTCCAAGCCCTCCGGAGGATATGAATTTACGCGGCTTTTGGGTATTATAAAAGTGAGCTGCCCACATCTGATTTTGACCTACATCTGTTGTTAAAATTGAATCGGGAGTTAAAACCTCACTGATTTCTTTTATTACTGATTGGGGTTTAAGCGGAACATCATCATATGTTACTCTCGGCATCAAATCAATTTTTCTCTGTTTGATTTTATCCGCCCATAAGTTAACATCACCGGACGGGGAATAACCTTTAAATAAATCATTCAATGATTTTAAAATATTTTTAGCATCACCTACAATCGGCAAATCAACATCTACATTTTTACCAATTTCCGCCGGATCTATATCAATATGAATAACTTTACTGTCCGGAACAAAACTGTCCAATCTTCCGGTTGTTCTATCTGAAAATCTTATGCCGATAGCTATTAATAAATCACATTCGTTAATTGAATCATTGGAAACTTTTCTTCCATGCATTCCAAGCATGCCCAATGCCAAATCATCAGTCTCATCGAAAGCTCCCTTACCTAAAAGTGAAGTCATGACTGGAGCATTAATCGTATGGGCAAAATCATTTAATTCATCACATGCATTGGCCAAAATAACTCCGGCACCCACAAGTATTAAAGGTTTTTTAGCTTCTTTAATCAGTTCATAAGCTTTTTTAATTTGTCTAGGATTGCCCTTCAATGTAGGGCTGTATCCTGGTGTTTGAATTAAATTATCATTAAATTCTATAAGTTCTCCTTCCTGGACTTCTTTTGGAACGTCTATTAATACAGGTCCTGGCCTTCCACTAGCAGCTATATCAAAACTAGTTTTTAAAATAGAAGGTATTAAATTAGGATCTTTAGGCTGAAAACTATGCTTAACAATTGGCATAGTGATACCAATAATATCCGCTTCCTGAAATGCGTCATTTCCAATTAAATGAGTTGGAACTTGCCCTGTTATAGCTACAATAGGAGAAGAATCCATAAAAGAAGTAGCAATACCAGTTACTAAATTTGTTGCACCCGGTCCGGAAGTGGCCAAACACACACCCACCTTACCTGAAGCCCTTGCAAATCCATCGGCTGCATGAGCCGCTGCCTGTTCGTGTCTAACTAAGATATGGTTAATGTCTGCATCATATAACATATCATAGAGGGGTATGGTCTGTCCTCCAGGATAACCAAATATTGTTTCTACTCCCATTTTTTTAAGGGATTCAATTATCGCTTCTCCGCCTTTCATTTCTAAAACCTTAATTAAATCTTTTATTATGAAATAATATATTGTATAGATAGATATATATAATTATCTTAATTATGAATTCATCTCATATATCGATTAAAAGGATTTTCTAAAGGGAATGAATCTATTAGTTCTGTGACAGTAGTTAACATAATCATCACCAAACTTATCCAATAACCATTTTTCCTCTGTTTTTTTCAAAGCCAGAGATAGTGCCGCCCAAAATATTATCGGCAGCACCAGCAGATATACATTTTGAGAAATCAATATTAATGCTGTGGCAAATTGCAGCCATGCAGAGTATAATGGATGGCGAACCAATGCATAGACACCGTCTGTGACCAATTCATTGTTTTCTATTTTATCAGTGATTTTGGATAATTTAACTGCAGCCAGCCATAGAAAAATGCCATCCAATATAAGTACAATAGCCAATGCGACAAAGAGCCAATATAATGAATCAAATTTATATACCGGAATTAAATTATAATAAGACAATATTAAGCCCAAAAGCGAAACGAAAATCATTGGCGCAACCAAATATGGGCCTACACCATACAACGGCAAATGTTCCTGATTCTTAATAATATCACCCACTAATTACTATATTCAAAAAACTTAATATACTTTGAAACTAAATAATTTAAACACAAGTAATTAACTTAGATTATTATGAAATATTCAAAAATATTATGCC
>CACYVR010000079.1 GCA_902777885.1 uncultured Methanobrevibacter sp. | reverse complement strand
TATTTGTTGAATGACTTTAAATGATGATAAAGCATCAGATATCTCTCGGAAGGAATTGGGATTTCTTTGTTGTACCTTCGATATGGGTTGATTCCCATTCCGGTCAGGGTATAATTGTATTTTTCAAATTCTTCCTTAACATGAGTATAATAAGTAATAAAGCGTTCATTAATTGTAAATAAGTCTTTTTCACGACCCATTGCGAATTCTATATTGTTGTAAGAGCAGTCATAGCATACAATATCGGAATTGTTGGCATTTTTCAGTGAAAATGTGTTTCCATCGTAATCTATTCCATTAGGAGAAAAATCATTAAATTCTTTTTGAAAGTTATCGGTAATTTTGTGAACGATACTGAAGTCAACAGGCTCCTTATTCAGGTTGATTATTGGAACTTCTATTTCGATTCCAATAAAATTTTTTCTTTGCTTTGTCGGTTCAATAAATTTTTCATATAACTTGTTTCTAATTATGCTCTCCATTTTTTTCACCTAATGATTCAATGAATTTGTTAATGTAGGCTAACTGCTCTTCAGTTTGAATATATTCATTTGAATGTTCTTTACTTTCAAGAAGTATTTCGCCATCATGCAGACAGAATAATTTGTTTATTTCAACTGGTTTCCAATTTGCATCCTCGGTTACTGGTGTTGAAGCAATTAGTATTCCTTCTTCATTTTTAAGGTAGTATAGGGAATTTTTCATGTTTGAATGTATGTACATTACTTCCCCGTCAAATATCATTAGGTTTAATTTGTTGTTGAATGACAGATCTTCTATTAAATGTTTTAATAGTCTAAATCGTTCGAATGGATTAGATTTACAGCCTTTTTTGTATTCAAATTCATTTACTTTATCTATAAGATATAATAATATTCTTTCGGAGTCGGTATCTCCTTTTTCGATTTCTTTGTATTCGTCTAATTGCGGATAATCAAAGATTGTTCCGTTATGGATTAATACCCAGCTTCTGTTATTGTCATCTGCTTTTGTAAATGGATGACAATTTGGTGATATGATTTCTCCTATTGTTGCGAGTCTTATATGTGCAAATATGTTTTTTCCGATTACCGGATTTGACAAAATGTCTTTTAAATGTTCGCTGCATGATGCTTTTACCGGCTCTTTTGTTATTTCAAAGTCGTCATCGTGCATGTTTGCAAGTCCCCAACCATGCGGATGATCTTCGCTGTGGTTATAAAAACATTTTAAGCATTCATTTACTTCTTTTGGCTTATTTGAATTAAAACAAAATATTTCACACATATAACTTACCTCCCAATTTTATTAAAAATATTATTTCAATAACAATTGTTATATTTTTTCTGATATATAAATCTGATTGTATGAACCTCATTGGCGGTCTAAAAAAATGATGAATGGGTCTGTTAAAAATAAGAATATGCTCTATAATATGGTTAATTCAATATTGCACTTTTGAACTGATTTTTAATTGGTAAAGTTCCGTTTGCAGAAACTGCACTTATTTTCAGTTAAACTTTGAAGAATTCTATCAATAACTTTATTTAACATTAATTATAATTTTTATATTATGTCAAATATTGATTACTTTAAGTTTGAAAACAAGGATTTGGATTTTCCGGTCTATAAGAAAAATCCCTATATTCCCAAAAGCGGATGGATTGTATTGATAATAGCCATGATTGTGGGATTTCTAATGCAGGGATTATCCGGTAATGAAATGATTGATTCAATATTGTTCTGTTTCATTGTACTTATTCCATTATTGTATTATCTGAAATGGGATTTTAAGGCATTATTTCAAAAACCTAAAGCAAAAGAAATCGGTCTTGCAGTAGCTCTTTTTGCGGGATATCTGATTTATTCATATACAGTTGGTTCTGTTCTTGATTACTTCTCTTTGACAGGCACTTCCACTCTTGAAGGAGTTTCCATAACATGGGCAAGCATTCCGCCATTACTCTTCTCATTGATGGGTGAGGAGCTAATTAAACTTATTCCGTTCCTGTTATTCCTGAGAATATTTTATAAATATAGTAACAACCGTAAATTATCCATTGTTGCAGCCATGCTTTTGGTAATGGTATTTTTTGCAATGTTGCATTTAATGGATCTTAAGTCATTGCCTTCCGTTTTACTGATGCAGGGTTTAGGTTCAATTTTTGAGTTTTACGGTTATATCAAAACCAAAAATGTTTTCATATCATATATTACTCATTTGCTTACCGACGTATTTATTTTTGCTCTTATAGTTGTGGGGATGGTCTAATGAAAAGGATTTTATTAATGCTTTTGGTTTTGGCTGTACTGGCTTTAGGCGTTTCTTCAAGCTTTGCGGCTGACTCATTAACTAACACGACAGACTTTGATAAAGCAGTCAGTGACGCACAATCACAGAATAAAAAGATTCTTCTGATTTTTGATCAGAACGGCTGCTATTATTGTGATTTGCTTAAGAAAAATACCTTATCTGACCAGGAATTGGTATCCAAATTAAACGACGGTTATATTACGGTCATTGTTGATGTTAACAAGCAGCCTCAACTTGCATCAAAATATCATGTCTTTGGAACGCCGGTGATGATATTTTTAGATTCAAACCAAAATAAGATTGGCCAGATTGAAGGATATGTGGATGCAAATAAATTTTTAGATTACATTAAGGGGATTTAAATGGATTTATTCCCCGCAGTTTCTTTTTTTACAGGCGTTATTTCAATACTGTCTCCATGCATACTTCCAATATTGCCCATATTCATAGGTTTCAGTTTAAATACAAAAACAAAAACTGAAATCATATCCTTTAGTTTGGGCTTGTTTTCAATTTTTACTGTCATTATTTTCCTGACTGCATTTTTTACGGCAGCTGTTTATCAATATATTGGTTATATAAGGATTATTTCATCAGTTCTACTTTTGATTATTGGAATCATGATGCTTGCTGACTGGTCGGTGAATTTCAATGTCAAACCCATTAATCATGAAGGAATTGTCGGTTCATTTGCTTTAGGTTTTTTAACCTCGATTGCATGGGTTCCATGTTACAGTGCGTATCTAATGTCTCTGATTTCCCTTTTGGTAACTTCGGCCGATCCGTTATTTGTTGCCTTAAATATTATATTGTACTGTCTGGGCTTCGGGTTGACGCTTCTGATTTTAAGCTTTACAATATCTAAAATTAATCTTGAATCCTTTGTAAAAAAGACAAGTTACATCCCGAAAATTTTTGCAGTGCTGATTATTGTCAGTGCAATTTACATGTTATTTTTTTAACAACGTTTATATACCATGAATAAAATATGTAATAGTAACCTTTATGGGCGGGTTTTAATTAAATAAAACTGAATTACAAATTATTCTTTAAATAACGTGAGAAGAACTCACAATAGTCGAATAAGAGATTATGGAATTATTATTGGTTATAATTTCATTTTATAGATTATTTTATGTAAGATTAATAAAATATTCTATTTGAGGACTATTTTTCAAAATTTAATAGCTATTCGCTAGATTATAAAAAAATATTTTAAAATTAAAAACGGTTGATATAATGGCAAAAGCAAAATCAAGACGTAGAGTACGTGACACTTGGAAAGAAAAATCATGGTATACAATTAAAACACCATTAATGTTTGAAGAAAAAGAAATTGGAGAAACTCCAGCTAAAGATGCAGATTTATTAATAGGAAGAGGCGTTGAAGTCACAATGAGGGAATTAACTGGTGACTTTTCAAAACAATACATTAAACTCAGATTTGAAATTGATAACGTAGCTGGTGATGTCGCATCCACTAAATTCACAGGTCATAAAACCACTACCGATTACGTAAGAAGTATGATTAGAAGAGGAACTTCCAGAATCGATGCTTCCACTGTCGTAACAACTAAAGATGAACGCAAAATTAAACTTCATGTATTGGCAGTAACAATCAGAAGAGCAAAATCTTCCCAACAAAAATACATGAGACAGGTAATTGAAGATTTACTCCAGGAAACTGCAGCAGAAAGAACTTTCGAAGAATTAGTTAAATCTTCCGTAAACGGTAAATTAGCATCTGAAATTTACCACACTGCTAAAAAAATCTACCCACTTAAAAGAGTGGAAATTATCAAAAGTAAAGTAATCAACTAGGATTACTTTTACTAATTTCTTTTTTTGAATCGGATTAAATTTCGATTTTTTTGAAAAAAATTTTTAGGATTAATTTCAATTATTTTTCACCATATTCAGACTAATTTTCATCTATTTTTTTCATTTGAGTTAATATGTCAAATATAATAATAAATCAAAACATATAATTAATGCTGAACAACAGATTAATGATTAACAACAGGTGATTAAATGTTTGAAAACATGAACAAGACTAAGGTATATGCATATCTTGCAGGAATATTTTTTGCCTGCATGATTACATCTAACATATTGGCCACCCGAACAATGGAAATAAGTTTCATAGCTTTGCCCTGTTCGATATTGACATTTCCTATACTTTTCATCGTTAATGATATCCTGTCTGAAATATATGGTTACAAACTGACAAAGGATGTTATCTATTTGGGGTTCATTATCAATCTTGTGGTGGTTGTCTTGTATCAGGTTGCCATGATTTTTCCTTCAAGCAGTCCCAATGCTCCGGCATTTGCAGCCCTTCTCTCAACAACACCTCGACTGTTTGTGGCAGGGCTCATTTCATACATGGCGAGCAATCTTTTAAATTCCAAGATACTTGTTAAATTAAAGGAAAAATATCATAATCTGCTTTTTGTACGGGTTGTCGGGAGTACCGTAATCGGGGTAACTGTTGATTCTGTAATTTTCATTTTCATTTCATTCTATGGGGTTCTGCCCAATGAATTGGTTGTGACCATGATCTGCTGTCAGATATTCTTCAAGGTACTCTACGAACTGATATTCTATCCGGTAATCAGAAAAGTGATTTTCAAAATAAGAACCTTGGATGAGGGATCACTCTTTAGTTAAAATGGGTTTGCCAAAATTAAATTTTGCCATTATTTTAAGACTGTTATAATAGTCAGGGTATATGAAAAATTATTGAAATTAAGCCTAAAAATTTTTTAAAAATAATCAAAAATCAATTTTTGCCGACACCATGATTAAATTTCAGTCGTCTTGAAATAATATATTTTACCAAATCCAATATCTTTGTAAAAATTATTTATACTAGATTTGTATAAATATAATGTTTATATAGTAGTGGTATTATGGTTGAAACAGTAATGATTAATTGGGGTTATGTAATAGCTTTATTCATTTTGGGCATCATTACCTACAAACGCAAATCCCTTGATTTATTTGGCTCTCTAACGATGGTGTTAATGGGAGTTGTAATCATATTTTCAGCCGGACCCAATTGGCTTCTTCTTTTAGTGATATTTCTTCTTTTATCTCTGGTTGCAACCAAATACTCCAAATCGTATAAACGTTCTTTAGGCGAATATGAAGGAAGAAGATCTTCTAAAAATGTTATTTCAAACGGTATCGTTGCATTTATGATGGCGGCATTTGGAGGTTATTATTTACCATTTGTCGGAGGTTTCATCGGAGCTATCGCAACCGCAACGGCTGATACCCTGGCTTCTGAAATTGGTATCTTACAACAGCCTAGATTAATCACCACATTTCAAAAGGTGGATCCGGGAACCGATGGTGCCGTATCCGTTCTTGGAACTGTTGTCGGAATGATTGGTGCGTTAATTATCGGTATTGCCGCATATCTTTTAGGCGTTGTTTCAAATCCCGTATCCGCTATTCTTGTGTCTGTAATATCAGGTACTGTCGGATGTTTTATGGACAGTTTTTTAGGCGCAACATTTGAAAGGGCAAATATGCTGACAAATGAACATGTAAACTTAATTGCAACAATTACTGGTGCCATTGTTGGAATAATTCTTATTTAATTGGGCTGTGTTGATATGAAAGCTTTATTAAAAATTCTTTTTAAGAATCATTGGAAAGGAATATTTTTAATTCTTATATTTACGGTTATTGATGTAGGCGCTCAATTGTATGTTATCGAAATAATTCCTTTGATTTTGACTTGTATTAAATCAGGGCTTTATGAGGATACTTTTTCAATGATTGATGAAGTTATTATATCTATCTTTTGTTCTGTAATTTCCGTGCTGTTTATTTCATATCTGTCCACATCTATTTCATCAAATTTCGCTCTGAATTTAAAAGAAAAACTTTTTTCAATAGTTATGAATATCAATACTGTTGACGAATACAGTAAAATTAATTTTTCAGGATTGATGACCAGACTTATTCGGGGTGTTGATACAGAACAGTCTTTTGTTTTAGTTCTTTTAAGGAGGGTTTTATTACTTTTCGTAGCTGCAGGGTGGGTTATATATTCTTTAATTGATATGAATTTATTCTTTGCTTTTGCATTTACTGTTTTTTTAGTTATTTATGGTTTTTTATTCATTTTTAAATTAAATCAATCAGCAAATACCTATTTTAAAGTTAAAAAACTTAATGGAAGATTAAATAATTTATTTAGGGATAATATTGTAGGCCTAAAAACAATCAAATTATTTTCAAAAGAAAAGTATTCCAGTGATACATTTAAAAAAGCAGCAGATAATGCCTATAGTGAAGGTTACAAATTCCAGAATTCATTAAACTTTCCTTATGTTTTCCTGATTGTAATGCATGTTGCTGTTATTTTATTCATTTTATGGGGTCTTTTCATATTTGATTCAAATAAAAATTTGGCGGTTGAGGTTTTTCTAGCATTGCTCTATCTTTTATATTTAATAAATCATATAAATGCTAT
>CACYVR010000078.1 GCA_902777885.1 uncultured Methanobrevibacter sp. | reverse complement strand
AGCATTCAGTAAAACACGTGATCCCACATCAATGATTGAATCTTTTTTACCGCCCTGAATGGACTGGAAAATAGCTCTTGAATTTTTACCGTCACAGTATGCAGTAGGATAAGACTGAATAGTTGAAACTGGACTTGTTAATATATAATTGTTGATGTATGTTGTATCATCCATTAATTTAACACCTGTTCTTGGCCTTACTTCCACCTGCTCGGCCCAGTTGTGAACCATCGTGAAGGTGATTTTGGAACCTGGTTTCAAATACATTTCAGAAACACCAACATGCATTGCTGAGACCACATCATCTCCTGTAGCACAGCCAGTAATAAGGTGAAGCTCTGAGTTTTCCTCTGCAATGATTACATTGTGGGCAGTCTGCATTACCGCTTCATCACCAATGAACATACAGGCCTGAACCGGCATTACTTCCTTTGTTCCCGGAAGTGAACGTACAAAGTATCCGCTTGTAACACCAGTTTCCTTTTCTCTTAAAGCCGTTTTAGCAGTGTATTCAACCTGAAGAAATGATCCGGAACGGTTGTTTTCCTCGGTGTCAACACCCACTTTCAATAATGTGTTTTTGGTTTTTTTATCAACATCGTCCAAATCATCCAATAAATCTATGGCATTTACAGCCTCATCAGTAAAGTTTTCTATCGTAACGTCTGCTCCTATTGCAGCTTTTTTATCTTTTGCTCTTTCAGCATCCTCATAAACATTGCGCACACTCAACACATCCATTAAATCCATTTTTCCTAATATCTTCAAGAATTTCAGTAGGGTTTCCTGAACATGAAATTCTGCCGTCCATCAATACGTGTGCCTTATCGGCACTGACGAAGTTTAAAATATAACCTAAGTGAGTGATTAAAAGACCGCTTCTCACTCTATTTCTTTGCGGTTTATCCTTATCAAGTAAAGTTCCGATTTCAGATGCCAACAGTTCAACATTTTCAATATCCACACCGGAATCAGGTTCATCAAACATTGTAAAATCAGGCATCTGAGCTAAAAGCTGGAGAATTTCAGACCTTTTAACTTCCCCACCTGAAAATCCAAAATTGACATCCCTGTCAAGAAATTCATCACTGAATTTGAGCTGACGTGCAAGCTCCTGCATTCTTGGGTTTAAGTCCTCATCCATATCCTGGTGAGATTCTATTTTAAGCAAGTCACGAACAGAAACGCCTCTGATTGAAGGAGGCGTTTGAAAACTTACGCCAATTCCTAATTGGACACGTTCTGCAGTAGTTAAATTTGTAATATCTTGACCTTTAAATTTAATAGTACCGTTTATAACATTATATTGTGGAAATCCTAATATAGTTAAGAATAAGGTACTTTTTCCAGCACCGTTTGGCCCTAGAAGAACATGGGTCTCCCCTTCATCAATGGAGAGGTTAATATCTTTTAAAACCTGTTTACCCCCAACTTCAACAGCCAAATTTTCAATTTCAAGCAACATAATAATCACCTAATTAATTCATGAAATAATTTGTTATAATAAAAATTTAGACAACAAACTATAAATAGTTAACAAAAATAAGGAATATAACAATTGTTAATAACGGAAATAAAAAAAATAAGGAATGACTGAAAAGATTTATTCAGTTACAATAATGAACTCACCGACTTTTTCAACTTTAGCGAAAGGAACTAACAGCAAGTCACCATTTCTTTTAGCGCCTTTAACGTGAATGTTACGGTCAGCTTCTACACGAATAGCAATATCAACGATTTTACCAGTTTTTTCGTTGACAATAAGTTCATCTAAAACTCCAAGAATACGTGCATTATTGGTGGCTACTTGGTAGTTTCTAATTTCACTCCATAATTTTTCTTCTCTTTTTGGAATTTGTTTATTTTCCATGAAATCACCTAGTAAAAATATTAATTTAATTATATATTATTTATTTGCATTCATTATATTTAAAAGTATATTTGTTGGCAACGCCAGCATCTTGAAGTGTATTGATATTGAAGGCAAGCTCCCTTTTTTCCATCACCAACTGATATTCGTCCTGAATCTTATTGACGCTTCTTAAAATATTAACTCCGACAGGCACAAGTCCCTTATACTCATACTCATACTTTAAATCCAACTCTTTAAAAATGCCAACGGGAATCAGAGTGGACAAAGCCTCTTTTTCATGTTTAAAGTAGGAATCTAAAATAAAATCTATGCATTCGCCGCTGATGAAAGGCAAATCTGCATTAATGAAAAGCAAAGTGTCATTCGAAGACTTTGCTTCGAAATGATCCAAAATCAGTGAGAGGTCATGAAGGTAGTCAACGCCCGGAGTGTCCAGTATCTCATAGTTAAAATCTTTAATATATTCACTGGTTTCTGGAGTGTTGGGACTGGTTGCAATAATTATTTTTTCAACTAATTTAGATGAATTTAAATTATCAAGTACATATTTAATTAATGGTTTATCGTGAATTTTAAAAAGAGGTTTTTCGACTGGAGTTTTGAGTCGTGTTCCTCTACCTCCAGCCATCACAATTGCATAAATCATGTGAAACCATTAAGCGAATTTGCCGCCTGCCATTTTCATACGATCTTTCAATATGCATCTGCCACCCTGTTTTCCACCGATAGGAACCTTTGGAGTACCCATAGAATTCATACAACGGGCCATAATAGCAGATCCTAAAGCAAGACCATCTTCAACGAAAACAACATTTTCAAATTTGTCCTGAACGGCTTCTAAAATCAATTCAGGTTTGCGTCCGGTAACACCTGCCCTTCCGGTAATACCCAATGCGGAACCTGGAGTGATAACATTTTCATTAAAAGCAACATCCAAAACACGGGTAACTATATTGGTACTTACATAATCAAGAGTTGAAAGAAGTGTTCCAAGACCGTCCTCTTCATAGAACTGTGCACCCAAATCCATCAGTTCAGGAAGTTTGTCACCGTTTACACCAACGTCACAGCCAATCAAAGTCGTGCCTGCAGCTTCAGCAGCCTCGGGATTTACAGGAACTGTACCAAATCTGTCCATATCCATAGGAACTTTAGAAATGTTAACAAGCTTATGCGCTTCTAAAGCATTGGCTTCGGCCTTTTTCTTGTCTCCTTTTTTAGCCTCTTTTTCATTATATAAATCCAATGCGGCACCGTTTTTCTTATCAATTTTACCTGAACCTCTGGCTATGGAGTCACTTACAACACCGGCCAAACCTAAAAAGTTACCGACGGTATTAGCATAAGGTTCATTGTCATTGACTATACGGCCGGCTAAAGTTTGCAACAACTTCTTTACCTTCAGGAGGCACTACACTTACAACAGCACCGTCAAAAAGAATGTTTTCCAAAAGGGAATGCTTTTGCAATCTTTCAGGAAGCTGGGAAATTCCCATTGCCGGAGACATCTTACGAGGAGGAATGTCAGCTTCAAGACAACCGTCAGCAAGAGCGATGATTAACTGACCTGCCTCTTCAGCAGTGGCAAAACCTGCAGTTACACCGGTTGATCTTACAACAAAATCCAAATCCTCATCCTTATCAACATTACATTTTTTAAGGGCTTCCAGAACAGTGTCACGAATAAGTTCAGTTACAGCCTCTTTAGAAAGTTCAATTCCCCAAACGGTTTTACCGAAAACGTCCTCATTGGCTTTAGGCGGCCTGATATCACGAGTCATTTTTACCGTTTTATTCAATAAATAAGACTCACTCGTGTTTAGATTAGTGGCCATTACGATACATTTGGTAGTAGTGTTACCTAATTCAACGGAAGCAGTTACATAAAAAGTATCCGGTTTTTTAACAGCCCCGGGAGCTACAGGACCTGCCCTTTGAGCTCTTAAAACATCAAGATTTCCTTCCTTGGAATGAGCAATGATAGGCTTAGGACCTTTACTAAAAATTTTACTTAAAAAAGACATTATTTAACCTCTCCAAATATTAAAGTTAAATAATAATCTATTGTTAAAATAATATAAATCTTATTAAAATGTTTTGAAAAAAAGTTTAGAAAAATAGAAAAAAATGATTAGATGAAAAAATCATCTAATCAAGACCCTTTTAATATCTATAATAAATTGTTAATTGGGTGTTCTTCAATAGGTTCGGTACCGATATCTTTTGCTGCTTCAGCAATCATAATATCTGCCATACGTCTCCACCAGCCATTTGTTGTACGATGTTAGAACCGATATCACAAACAGGCCATGCTTCTTTGTGTTCTTTTTTGTATCCTCTTAACCAGTCCCATGCAGAAGGTACGTTGTGAATACCGGATCCTACAGGGTAACCCCATTTAGCTTTTACTGCGTAGGAAGTTCTTACAGCAGGTCCTGCACCTTGACCTAAAGGAGTAACTGCTACGTCCATCCAAGGTTTGGTAATTCCACATTCGTCAGCCATTTCGAGAATACCTTTGTCGATAACGTCTCCACCGGTTTCCCAGATTTCGATTTTACCTTCAACACCAGCTTTCATTGGGTTGAAACCTAAAAGAATAGATGCGTCGATGTCTGAGTTTTTAACTGCTTCGATTTCTCCAGCTTCTGCAGCCATACTTATGGAGTTGTAAACAGCTCTTTCACATAATCCGACATCTTGTACATATTCTACACCTGCAATTTTTGCAGAAGCTGCAGTTGAGTCGATAAGGAAAGGTTTGTCACAAACGTCTCCTACAAATTCTAAGTATTTAACCATAGCTTCAGGAGTAGCACCGAAAGTTTGTACAACACAAGGGTTTCCGGTTACGTCAGACATTTCCTCCATAGTTTTAATTCTTTCTTCAGCAGCATCTTTATCAAAAATACCTTCTTTTTCATCACTAATAATATTGTGTCCGCCGTAAAAGATTGTTCCTGCTAAAACTGTAGGGTATTCACCAGGTTGACCACCCATTTTTACTCCAGCAATATCTACGACGAGTTGTTCTTTATCAAATCTTAACATATAATAATCCTCCTATAAAAGACTAGCTAACAATGTCTGGAACATTGAAATCAAACCAAATTTTATAGATATTATCAATATAAATAATCCAAGTATAATACCATATAATATACCAACATCTCTTCCTGTTTGTTGTCCTAAGCGTTGGTAATATTCACCAACAGTGAAATCAACTTTTTCTTCAGCATCATCTAATTTTGCAGCTAAAGCATTGAATTCGTCTGCTGATACCATGACTTGAGGTACTGAATTTTCTTCGTCACTCATTTTAACACCTCTATAATCCACATGCTTTTGCAATGAAAGGAATAATTACGATTAAAAGGAGTGCTATACAGATACCTAAAGCAATTCCTTTAACTCTAGTTGCAAGTAAACCTGCAAAAAGTTTTCCTTCTCTTGCAAGAAGTTTTGAGCTGTATTCAGCCTCTTCGGAAGCTTTTTTAATACCAGTTACGTTAGGTTTATTAGAAATTTCCACCATAAATTATTCCCCCTTATATCAAGAATAAAAATCCGATTACTAAAGTGAAGATTAAACCAATCATTATACCTTGGACTTTACCTGCATAATTTCCTGCCATATTTCTTTGAACAGCACCAACCATACCAATTTTAGTATTGATATTTCTGATTCTTGCTTCAATAAGAGCAGTCTCAGCAGAAACAACTTTAATTGCTTCTCCTTCGTCTTCATCACCGTCGTCATCATCTACGGAAATGACCATAGCTTCTTCTTCGAAAGCACCAGGATCTTTTTCTACACATTCATTAATTTTAGATTGAATTGCTCCAATATCTTCAGTATCGATTAAATCAACAATTTCTAATTGTTGCTGGAATCTTTCAACACCTTCGAGTGGAACATTTTCTACAAATGGAATAGCACCAGTTGCGCCAATAATTTTCTTTTTGTCAGGGTCCGCACCGTTTTCATGTAAAGCTTTGAAACTTTGACCTGTAATGTGTCCTTGCACTTCAGCACCAGCCAAAATTAAGAAACGGATATTTGGGTTAGAAATGATATTAGCTACAACTTTTTCTATACCTAAATTTTCTGTTTTACATGGGCCTGCAATAGCTGCTCCAGATAACTCAGCTTCAATGTGAGAAGCAAGTGTAGTTACTGCAACAGGACTTTCAGGATCACCTACAATGTAATCCCCACTGATAACTGGCCAGCCGTCTGCAGGAGCTTTTTTGTCAGCCATCTAGATACCCCCAATTGATAATGCAGCAAATATAATAAATATAGCAATCAGGAATCCATATACCATATTGGTTAACAAACCAGCAGTCACATAAGAACCTTCCCTTCCAGGGTAAGCTCCAACAGGACTAGTATAAGGATCTAAAGAAGCCATTAATTCATCTGCAGCTGCTTCTACTTTTGCAACTCCTTCACCAACATCATCCATAGATAGGAGAACAATTCCTGAACCTAAAGATGATCCGAGAACCCCATTTACCGGGTCATATGCTAAATTCATTTCAGGTACAACCTGTACCATAGGTAACATTTGAGCCATATTTATTCCTCCTATTCCTCTACATTAGGCCATAATCCAGCCCATCTTGTTGATGCTGCATCTTCACATGAAGCTTTAACGAAAGCTCTGAATGAAATAACCCAACCGATTAAACCTACAACAGTAACAATGAACCAGCCTAATCCTCCACTGATTGAGGATAAAAGACCTACAAGAGTCATTGATAAGAAAGCGGTTGAAGCAGCACATTTTAAAGTTCTTACTTGATCTTCGTTTGGTCCTAAACATGCGTTGAATGGGTGTTGGATAGCCATAGTACATACAATGAATAATACAGCAATGAAACCTGATGCAACAACATGCTCATAAATAGGTATCATTAAGAAACTACCTGCAATTGCAGTAGAGAATGCTAAGATAGATAAACAAGCAGCACCAGCAATTTCAATAGTACATTGAAGCATGATAGGGATTTTCATACCTACGATTTTTGTTGCAACAATAGCAATGATTGCACCAATAATTATTGCAATAACAAGAGCAAAAACAGGTCCGAGAATAGTCATTTTAAGAAGTGTAGCTAAACTTATACCTGCTAAAGCTGAGATAACACCCACGGATAAAGACATGTAACCGATGGATGGTACACCAGTACCTAAACCGTAACTAGCTACTCTACGAATAGCATCTGCTCCCCATACAATTGCGAGAACAGCACCGATTGCAGCAATTACTGAACCATTATCTCCTAAAAATCCACCTAAATATATACAAATTAATCCACCAACGATACCTAAAGCTAATAACATAGTTGAGCTTACTGCACCTGCAGCTGCACCGTCAGCACTTCCACCAGCAGACATTTTATATACCTCCAGTTAAAATAACACAGAAAATTCCGAGTACGACAGAAGCAATAGCACATGCAATTGCACCAGTACCGATTCTTTTGAATTTAGGATCGTGCATACCTTCAATAGTACCACCAATGTTATATGAAGCAATAACAGAGTTGATAAAGAAGACACCTACACCCAAAATAGCAGCTAAACCAATACTAACAGCAGGATCAGTTACAAAAGAACTTTGATTTACAGCAGTGTTGATACCATAGTATACTAATCCACCACCGAAACCACCGAGAAGACCTCCAATAAGACCACTTACAAATGAAGTAGTAGGTACACCGTGACCTTCGGTACCAGGAGTTTTATAAGCTTCTTGGTTACGTTTTGTAATCCAGTCAACAGGTACTTTTGATGCAGCAGGTACTACACCTACACCGAAGATGTAGATTAAGTTAGCAATAAGCATAGTAATACCCATCATAATCATTGCACCTATTGCACCACCTATACCAACTATATAGAATGGTTCACCTGTCATAGTTGCAGCAGTAATTAGTCCTGTTAAACCTGCACCAGCAGCTAACATAGCAGTACCAGTACCTACACCGGTAGCTGTAGCCATAGCTGCAGGAGCTCCTCCTACAGGAATAAAGTGCACACCAGCACCAATCATAATACCGCCTATTGCGATGAATAAAATTAAACTAATTGGATCCATAATTAGACCTCCTTATTCTTCCTCTGCAGCTTCTTCAGCAGCAGATTCACTTAATGCACCTTCATCATATGGTCCGTAAGTATTTCTTGCAAATACTTCTAATCTGTCATTCATAATAATTAATAAAATAACAATGATAATACCTACAATAATACCACCATAAAGTCCGAATACAACAGTATTCCAGAAACTAAAGAATACAACGAGACCGAAACAGAAACCTGTTAATGGTCCACCGAATTTAGCACAGAAGTTTACTACATCCATAGAGTTTTTAGCACCTAATGGAGCTTTAGTAACGATATCTCCTTGAATAGCTACAGGAGTTCCTCCACCAAATTCAAATTTCTGATATTCACTTTCTGCACCGTAGTGTACATCCCCAGTTGAGGAACCGATAGCTCCTAAAGCAATACCCCAAAGCATAGCTAAGAGAGGTAATGGGAATACATGTAATGCAGGGGAAGCACCTAATGGAATAGTCATTAAGTAAGAAATTCCGACAATACAAAAACTAGTTATAAATCCGTGACCAACAATTGGTCCTAAAGATTGTGTTAATACATCCATAAATAATGGTTGTTCGAATTGTGATTGACCAACAATCCTACCCATATGAGATGTAACAGTATAAATAGCGTGAACACAAGCAGCGACAGCAGCACCAATTGCAATAGCAATAACTGGGAATCCAGGAACGAATCCAAACATAGTAATTAATATATATGCAATAGCACCAGCTACACCACACCAAACACCATAAGCGACCGGTTCACCAGAAGCCGCTTTGTTTATCATACGGTGTAAATGTCCCATCTGTGGAGCAAGTTGAACTTGTGAGTTAGGGTTACTTTGAGAACCGATATCAGATTCTAAGTCCTCTGCAGCCCCTCCGATAGTAGCAACTGCGCCCATCAATGCAACAACACCTAATGTTACAGGGTCCATAATTTTTTTCCTCCATATTTTTTATTAAATTGATCATTTAATAAACGTGAATGATTTTTGTTCCATACAAAAATCCAAGTGAATAATATAAAAATTATTACTTACTATAACTTTTGTTAATAATGTTAATATAAATCTTTTGATAATTTTCAAGCCAACTTGATTTATAATATAAATTTTTGATTACTTCATATATAAATTTTTTTAAATTTTTCAAGTAAACTTGATTTATAAAGTGGTGAGATAGGTGAAAAAATCACCTATCACCGTGTTCATCTATCTATTTTGCTGGAGTAATAGCAGTTCTTTCACCAGCAGGTTCGAATTCTCTTAATGCACCTTTAGCAAATTCTTCACGTACTTTACTGAAGTCAAAGACTAAGTTTTTGTCA
>CACYVR010000077.1 GCA_902777885.1 uncultured Methanobrevibacter sp. | reverse complement strand
TCAAATTCATTGTTGATATAAATTAATGAGGCATAATTCAAACCCAAATTTTTTACATCGCCGAATGCGGTTTTAATTTTATAAACATCATTTACAATTGAAATATCATCATAATCAATGCCTATATCGACAGGTACAGGATACTGGCTGGTAAACCACCCCACGGTTTTGAAAAGATTTGCAAGACTATCATCACGCCCATATGATTCCCGATTAAATATTATGTCTTTCTCATAAGTCTTTTTATATGCACGTGCAATAGCTAATGCCCAATATTCTTCCTCTGAAAGCATCAATAAATTATTGGGATTAAATTTCACATCAACATTAAAATTGAATCCTTTGGCAGTTCCTCTAATCTTCAAATCGTCCAATAGCTTATTGACTTCAATCCAATGCAATTTTTCTTCTTCAGAAATGTTATCAACCAATACTTTTACATCTTCAACCCAGTCCTTATAGGAATATGATCTTGTAAGTTCAATACACCCATCATCCGAGTCAAGATAAGCTTTTTTTATTGATAATCCATTGCCTTCGATAACCTCTGATGAAATATCCTGAGTATTTTCAATATTGTGGGCAATCATATAAGGTGTTCTATAATTCAATATGTCCCTTGCAGGACATTTTATGCCATTTTTGTTGAGCAATGAAATTACACGAATCGCTGCGATGGAATCTCCACCCAAATCAATGAAGTCATCATTTAATCCAATGTCTTTTTGATTAAACACGACCCCGAATGCATCTGCAACCATTCTTTCCACCGCATTTGTTGGAGCGACATAATCAACAAAACTGTCGCCAGGATATTTCTTAGCATGAACATCAGGAGAATTCTCATTTTGACTTATGGCAGACAATACTTTCAAATCTTCACTGATGCAATAGTCAATATCAGCCAGCATCTCCTTATCCATCATTTGGGTTAAAATTTCGCCATATGCTTTAGCAAAACTTATTATGGTTTTTCGGGAAAACTTATCGGAATGCTGAATCACTACAGCATATCCGTCATCCAAATCACGAACTACAAATAGCAAATCAGAAATTGAATCAGTGATGTTTTCACTTGCAATAATACTCTCATTTAAATTGGAAACATCATTGAAATCCAAATTATACTCAAACATCACATCATTATTCAAATTGAATTCGGAAGCAAGCATTCTGAATGGATAAACATCATTCATCATGCAGGATAATGCCAAATCTGAAAAATATTTTAAATATTCATTGATATAATCCTTTTTGCAATCCACCAAAATAGGAACCGTTCGGGAGAACATCCCCACTGCATTTCGAGCATAATCCTCATGTCGTCCATGTTCAGTGAAATTAAAGTAAACTTTGTCACTGCATAAAAAACTAGAATAAGTATAAGCAAAAGCGGCATTTAAGAGAATTCCTACAGTTATCCCATTAGCACTAGCGAAGTTTTCAACACTTTCCTTAATACCTCGAATAGGAAGAGAAACAATACCCTCACAACCCTTAGAATCATTCGGCAATTGCTTTACCTCATCGATGTCAGCCAAGTGTCGGGCATAGAATTCATGGGCTCGTTCATAGCGGGATTCAAATTTGGATTTGAAAGAATCATAACTGGCATGAATAAAAGCCAAATCAACTGCATCATCCAAATTATCTTTTAAAACATTAATCAAATCATTTTCAACAATTGTGCATCCTACAGCATCATTGATGATATGATGTGCTTCAAAGAACACCGTTTTTTCTTCATTTTTATCAATAATATAAAAACGTGAAAGAGATTTTTCCAAATCAAATGCACTTACAAGATTAGAAATGTCATCATCAGAAGTTATATTAATATCAGGATTAGTGTCGCAAATTAAAAGAGGCATAATGTCATTATCCAAAAGTCTTGACTTTAAAATAGGGTGTTTATCAATTACTGATAAGATTGCACCTTCAATTTCTTCAATCGAAGTATCCGAACCGCAATCAATAATGGAATATGTAGAATAGGCAGTATTCCTATTGTTGACTTTCTCATCCAAATAAACTCCCAGTTGGACTTCAGACAAGGGACAGATTATTGTGGAATCATCAAAGGAATCATTTTTCTCTTTGAAAATATGTTTTGCTGAATTTCTAACATCTTCAAGCCATGATTCATATGAATTAGGCTTATCAAGTTTTATTTTTGCATCATGACCCAAATGAGTATAGATATATGTCAAATCATCCAATATAATACCCCAGCTTACTCCATCCACAATCAGATGATGAATGACAAAAACGAGATAACATCTATCCTCATAGCGAAGCAAACTGACATCCATAAGAT
Source organism: uncultured Methanobrevibacter sp. (assembly GCA_902777885.1). GTDB lineage: Archaea > Methanobacteriota > Methanobacteria > Methanobacteriales > Methanobacteriaceae > Methanocatella. The sequence goes on along the minus strand of CACYVR010000077.1, from coordinate 3,356 downwards.
TATTGAAAACGTCAAGTGAATCTTTAGCTTTCCGGATGATTTCTACAATGCCCTCACCAATATCCCCATTTATCTCATATTCATTGATTTCGCAAATCCGAGTATTCAACGGCAATATCTCCTGCACATACCTGCCATTTTTAACTTTGAATCTTGCCCTCAACATGTCATGCAGGTTCGTTAATTCATCCAAAGCCTCCTGCAGCACAGATATATCCAAATCAACAGCAGATTCCAAAACAAATTCCTGCGTGAAATCATTCCTGTTTATTTGATCAAAGAAATAATCTTGAATCGGAAGCAAATCAAAAATGCCTTCGACATATTCATAGGACTCGTCAAATTTATTCCCCGCATTCTGGGCAATGAGATATGGAGTCTTATAATTTAAAATATCACTTGGATTACAATAAATTCCTTCATTTTGAAGTAGAGAAACTATACGGATAGCTTTAATAGAATCTCCACCTAAATTATAAAAGTTATCATTGATTCCGACCCGTTTTACATCCAGAACATCTTCCCATACTTTAACAACAGCCCCTTCAACAGCATTTGTCGGAGCAACATATTTGTATTTAACTTCTTTAGGTTGAGGCAGTGCTTTAATATCGATCTTTCCATTGTTGTTTAGCGGAATGGAATCAATCTGCATTATTGAAGATGGAACCATAAACGGAAGCAACACATTTTTCAAATCATCCAATAGCTTGTCAGTATCAATGACATAATCACTAACTATATATGAATACAATTGCGTATTTTTGGAATTTAATACTGTAACTGCCTGGATTATACCATCATTTCGCTCAATTTGCCTGTTGATTTCATCCACTTCAATCCTTTGACCATTGATTTTGATTTGCGTATCCTTTCTTGCGATGAAATTTATTTCGCCGTCACTATCAAGATATGCCAAATCCCCAGTGCAGTACAGTGTACCTTCATCAAATGGATTTTCGATGAAATGCCTGTTTGTTTCATCATTATTGTTTAAATAACCATCAGTCACCTGTTTTCCACCAATGCACAATTCTCCAGGAATGCCTATTGGACACAACTGCCTTTCATTATTTAAAATATAAATTTGAGTATTTATATTGGCCTTTCCAATGGTGATTTTATCATGCAGAACTCTTTTAATGCTTGCAAATATTGTTGCTTCGCAAGGCCCATATGCATTGTAAATAACAGGATCGTAATTTTTTCGAATTTCAGCTACCAAACTCTCAGTTAGGACTTCACCCGCAAGTATCAGCTGCCCCACATTTTCCATAATCCTTTCAAAATCTGGAAGCATTAAAAACATTTTCAATTTGGCAGGAACCGTATTTACAATTGATTTTTGATTCACTATGTCTTCAGGAATTCCTGAAAAATCATAATTTTCATCGATTACATGTAGCCGTATGCCATTCAATATTGAAAAGATAATCTCAAAAAGCGATGTGTCAAATCCAATATTTGTCGTATGGTAAAAAATCCTGCTGTCTTTATCATAAAATTGCTTTTTAGCATTAATCAGGAAGTTTTCAACATTTTCATGAGTGATTTGCACACCTTTTGGAACCCCTGTAGTTCCTGAAGTATGAAGTATACACAGCTTGCCTTGAGAGGACGATTCGAATTCACCACAATCATAATCATATAATGATTTTTGGTTCAAATTAACAATGTTGACATCATCAAGGTCCAAATCAAGATTTGTCAATACAACTTTGGCGCCAGTCTCCTCAATGATGTGTCTTATCCTTCCCTCTGGAGCCGATGGGTTAATTGGGACATAAACTGCATTCAGTTTCAAAATGCTGTAAAAGCCTAAAACCGATTCAATGCTGCGGTTAGCTATCAATATGATATTATCCTGCTTTTCAACGGCGAAATTATCCTTCAGATAATTTGCCAAACTGTTGGTTTTCAAATCAAAATCATTATAGCTTAAAGAAGACATGTAATCAGATAAAATTGTCATCGAAGAGTTTTTATCAATTTGCTCTTTTAATGCTGTCAGGATTGAATCATATTTAACATCCTCCTTAACGCCAGCCATTCCCATTATCTTTTTCCGCTCGTCAAGGGACAGAATATCAATGTCTTCTATTTTCTTAGTCATGTTTTCGTCGATGTTGTCAATCAAGTAAACATAATGGTTCAACAATCCGTTAACCTTTTCAAATGAATACAAATCAGTATTATAATCGAATTCAACAGTTAAATCTGAGAGACTATTCTTTATTGTGCATGTTAAATCAAATTTAGATTCATCCCACTCCAAATCATTGTCAAAGTCATCGGCGGTGTTCTGTATAAATGCTATGTTGAATAATAGATTATATGAATTGTTGCTTGGCACATTATGGTCTTCAATTATCTGCTCGAGAGGATAGTTCTGATTGGCAAATAAGTTGGCCAATTCCTCTTCGGTTTTCATTAAAGTATCTTTTAATGTATCCTCGCCACACAGAGTCTGTGCAAATGGCAGAGTATTGACAAACATTCCCAAGGTCTTTTTCAAAACAGGATGTGTTCTTCCGCTTGTTACGGTTCCGATTTGAATTTTCGATTCATCACTATATTTGTGAAGCAAAACACAGAATTGCATAAGCAATAATTTGTAAACCGTAGTGTTGTTGTCCCTTGCCAGTTTTTCTATAATTTCTTTATCCAGATTGCATACAATCTTTCTTCCGTTGAAAGTTTCCTTGGCCTGCTGATTCTTAACCCAGAATACATAATCCTTATACTGGATTTCATTTGTCGTGAATGGCTCGTTATTGTAAGCCTTTTTAATTTTATCATATAATAAATCATTGCTTATCTGATCACCAATCACATGATGCATGTCCCTGAAGACATATGTTCTGCCACCAAATTCAATGACCTTTACCCTAAGCAGAGGACCCGTTTCCAGTCTGAACGGCTGAATATTTTGCGCAATGACTTCATAAATGTCCTCATTTTCATCAAGTCTGATTGAATCCACCCTGATTGGCATCTCCTTATGAACTTTTTGTATGTATTGGCCATTTTCAACATGAAACGAAGTTCTAAGTATTTCTTCGGCTTCAATTACCTTATTGATTGCATCCTCTAGCCTATCGATGTCAATGGATTTCTTAAGCTCGACTATATTCGGCAGATTGTAATTGGTTAAATCATGATTTTTACTATAAATGGCATACATTCTCTTCTGTTGGGATGACATCGGATATTTGCCTGTATCTGATGGTACTGCTTTTTCTATTTCATCGTCTGAAGCGTTATTGTCTATTAGCTTTGACAGTTTTCTGACAGTAGGATTGTTCATCAGGTCAATGTGTTTTAAGTTTATGTTGAACTCATGGTATATGTCCGAA
>CACYVR010000076.1 GCA_902777885.1 uncultured Methanobrevibacter sp. | reverse complement strand
AAGTATTCTATTTTTTGAGTATGAAGTATTTGAATAGGCAAGGATTTTATTGATGATGTCTTCATAGATTTCCATTGCTCTATCACTTTTAATGAAGTCATAATTCTGATTATTTAATAGTTGGTTCATTATGGAAATGGCTTTTCTTTGACTAATTCCTTCAATAGCAATTATTTTTTCCACATCAACATTTTCGATTATTTTTTGGAGCTCTTCTTCGCCTCCAACGCTTCTTATTATTTTTTCGGAGAGCTTATCTCCAATTCCTTTTATGTCTTGCAATGTATGTAATTCTCCTTCCATTTTAACCAAACCCTTACATTAATTTAAATATGTCTATATAAATAGGCCTTTGCCTAGAGCATTTGACGACTAATAATTGCCTTTTGTCGAGTTTTTAAAAATTTCCTTATTTTTAATTTTGCCATTTAAAGCTTCTTTATATATGTTAATCATCTTAATATAATCTTTATTTTTAAAACGACCATCAATAGAAAAGTTTACATAACCAATCGATGCCAAATATTTGATTTCATCTACTAGCGATAAGTCTTGGTTATTGAAAATAATCAGCTCTTCGCCGGATAGACTTTTTTGAATTGGATAGATATTATTTTTCTCATCAGCTAATTGAGGATTTTTTATTTTTTGATTGAATCCATATCTGGTTTTCATCAGTTCAACTGGTCCCTGTACCATTAATTCAATTTTTGAATTGTCTTTACAATCTTTAATAATCTCTTCATAATCTTTTCTTCTAAGTTCGGGAGATAATGTAACTAATCTGTAATTTTCAAGTGAGTTTATTGATTGGGTGTTTGTAATGTTCATTGAATATGGCCCATAATCTCCATTAAAATCATTAGACATTATTTTAATCGGATAGCCCATCTTGTTCAATATTCCTCTCACTTTATTTAATGACCCGATTAGATTGTCATGGACAATATCTGGCCATTTCCATACTAATTCATAGTCTTTCGGATAAGCTATTTCAATGGATTTTTTTAGGAAGTTTACCATGAAATTAATGCTGTCCGTTTGAGGAATTTCCAAATAAACTCTATTGACATTTGAAATTTCAGACAAATCATCCAAATTATTGCTATAATATGAAAATGTAATTTCTTTAGTTCTTTTTGAATTATTTTTAGTTAATTTGATTTTTTCCTTTTTATTTTCATATAACTTATTTATTTCTTCTGATAAGCCTTCAAACAATTCTCTTCTAATTTTATTGATTTCCTTGATTGGAATAAATAGGCTGCCGTCATAATTCATATTGATTTGCGTGATTTGGAATGGATAATTGTCTAATTTTGATAATTGCTTTTTAATCGTTTCCTGGTCTACATTCCTTTTAAGTGGTGTTTCAAATTTTACAGTACCTGTAACTTCACAGGTCACTTCTTTATGGTTTGCCAAAGTCAAACGTCCTTTTAGGTGAGGATATTTATTTTTAAGTGAAAATGTTAATGTTAATTTGGATTTGATGAAACTGGATGATTTATTCTCAATTTCTTTTACAAATTTGGAAAGTGAGTTTCTTTTGGTTAAATAAACTTCTGAATTTTCCAGGTTAAAGTCGGTTTTCTTGTTTTGTCGAACTTTTTTAATAATCAAAACCCTATTTGGGCGGTCCAAATCTTTAATAGGTTTAAACTTATTCTTATTGAAATGATTTAAGGTTGTTATTAAAGGATTTTGCGAAATTTCCATTCCATAATCGTTTACATTTTTAATGAATAATAATCCGTCACCTTTTTGGGGTATGTTTTTGATATTGTCATCAATTTTTATTGCGATTTGTGAGTTTTTAGCTTTAATTACTTTACCGATTTTTAAACCCAAATGTCCTGGTCTCAAACTTCTTTGATATGTGTTTTTAAACATTCCTTTTGTAAAGCCACGATTGAATACCAGGTTTAAATTTTCAGTTTCAGATGTTTTATTGCTTTTCAGCCTGTTCAGTGCCTTTCTGTATTCACTTATAACAACTGCCAAATACTCTTTTGAACGCATTCTTCCTTCAATTTTAATGCATCGGATATTCAATTCAGATATTTCCTTTAATTCATCATATAAACACAAGTCCTTTGGGGATAGGAAATAATCTTTTTTACCATCCAATATGTATGGCTGTCTGCATGGCTGGGCACATGTTCCTCTGTTTCCGCTTCGTCCACCTTTAAAACTGCTCATTAGGCATTGTCCTGAGTATGAATAACATAGTGCTCCATGAGCAAAGATTTCAAGTTCCATGTTGGTTTTTATGTTTTTAATCTCTTCTTTTCTCATTTCGCGGGGTAAGACTACTCTTTTAACATTTTTACTTTCAAGATAATCTATTTTTCTTTGATTTTCACAGGTCAACTGCGTTGAGGCATGAATTTTAAGTTTTGGAATATGTTTGTTAATCAGCTCGATTAGGCCTAAATCCTGAACTAAAACCGCATCAACGCCTATTGCATATAACTCATTCAGGTAGTTTAGAACACTTTCTAGCTCAGACTCTTTAATCAATGTATTGACAGTCACATAAACGCGAACATTGTGCAGATGTGCAAGCCGCGCAGCTTCGTTAATTTCATCTAGGGTAAAGTTTTTGGCAAACTTTCTTGCACCATAGTTTTTTCCGGACAGGTAAACAGAACTGGCTCCTGCATTAATTGCGATTTTTAAATGCTCCATAGATCCAACAGGGGCTAATAACTCAGGCATCCTCATGTAATCTTCCTTCAATATAATTTCCTTTATTAATGTATGACTGTGACAAGTCCATTATATCATATTTGAATTGGGTCAATTCTTCATCAGTAATCTGACCTAAACTTTCATTATAGATTGATAAAATGCTTTTAGTGTATTGTTCTGTTGAATATCTGCAATCAATAATTAAGTTATCCAGATTCAGGGTCTTGATTTCGTTCATTTCTTCAATTAAACATAGGCAGTCCTTGTTTAGCATATGGCTTTGTCTGTTGTAATCGAAAAATATTTTGTATTTGAATTTCTTTCTTTTCTTATCTTCAAGGATTGCATAATCAGCATTATTTCCAATTATAAAGTCTCTTCCTTCATTCAGGTTGGAAAAGTCGTCTTTACTTACCATAACTTCCAGATTTCCATGAATAATCATTTCCAAATCAGTATTTTTAATGTAGTTTTTATTTGCAATTTCTTTGATTTCCCTTCCTGAAAGCTCAGATGATAATATCAGTCCGTTAAATTTGGACAGGTTTTCTACCGCAAATGAATTCCACACATTGAGGTTGTGATTTCCATATATGTTGCATTCAAAAATCTTTTCCATTCCTGGTGAATCCACCATTACTGATATGAGGTATCCTTCACTTTCAAGTTCTTTAACTATCTCATTAGCTTTAATCAATTCATATTCATTAATAAAAGATGTTAACACCCAAACAATTTCAATTTCTGGAGCTGTTTGAATTGCATCTTTCAGCATGTCTTTAATGTTTTCATAGTAATCTTTCGGGTTATTGTATAGGCAATTGGCATCAAAATATATTCTTTTCAAATCAAATCCGTTGGCTGCCCTAATTTGGGACAGGTCATTTGCAAATAATGATAATTTGGCTTTTTTCTTTGTTTTATTTTCATAGCTGCTGTAATTGTCTTCAAATTCCTGCAGCCTTTTTCGCGTAGCTTTAACAGATTTTTTAGTTGGAGTATAATGATTCAATAGTAATTCTTCAGCTTTATCAAGGATTTCTCTTCTGATTTTATTTAGGCCGCTGATTGGGATGAACAGGTTGTCTGGCATATCATTGAACCTGATTTTTTCCATATAAAATGGTGTGCCTCCGGTTTTTTCAAGCTGTTTTATTATGGATTCTTCTGTTATCGGTCTGTTTTTAGCTTCTTCAAACCTTGCTATTCCTTTATGTCTAAAATTAATCAATTCCTCGTCAATGTAATATTCCACTTTAATTGAAGCAGTCAAGTCTTTTTGAAAGTTAAAAGTAACATTTATTGGTATTTTGCTTTTAATCGTTTCGTTTTTAAACTGTTTTAGGCTTTCATGGGTTTTTGCCGAATAGCTGATGAAGACTTCAGTTCCAACCTTAACCAAACGTGTGGTGTCTATGATAATTTCATTTTCATCCTGCTTTATGATGTTTTCAAGGTATATTCCTTTAATTTTTCCGTTATATTTAAAGGCTATGCCATCTCCTTTTTCTAAAATGACTGGAATTTCTTTGTTTTTAATCTCAATAGTCACTTTGGTTCCATCAATATCTGTTATATCTCCAATATATAATCCTTCATGGCCGGAACTACCTCTTCCCAAAACATCTCCCGGCTTATCGTTCATTATATATCCGTTCGTGAATTGCCTGTTAAATACAAGATGCAGGTCTTTTTTCCAGTCTCCGGGGTTTCCATCAATAATATTCCTGTAACTGTTAACGATGGTTCCGATATAGTCTCCGGATTTCATTCTCCCTTCTAACTTTAGTGAAGTAATGCCGGCATCTGATATTGCCTTAATGTTGTCATAAGTTGCAAGATCATGAGTTGAAAGTAAAAATCCATTGCCCACATTATATCCTCTGTATTTAAGGCGGTATTCTCTTCTGCATGGCTGTGCGCAAGCCCCTCTGTTTCCACTTCTGCCGCTATTATATGATGATATATAACAGTTTCCTGAAACGCAATAACATAACGCTCCATGGCCGAAAGCTTCTAATTCCAAATCAATATCATCTTTTTCTAATTGATTATGGATTTTTTCAATGTCGTCTATTGATTTTTCCCTTGGAAGAACAATTCTTTTGATATTGTTTTCATATGCCCATTTCATGGCAGTATAATTGCTTAATGCCATTTGGGTTGAAGCATGAACTTCCAAATCAGGAATTAACTTTTTTAAAAGTTGTATTATTCCAAAATCCTGTACGATTACTGCATCAACGCCGATTTGGTATAATTTAAATAAGTAATTTATAACATCTATAATTTCAAAGTTATTTACAAGGGTATTGACTGTAACATGAACTTTAACGCTATTTAAATGAGCATAATTCACGGCTTTTTCGATTTCTTCTAAAGTAAAGTTTTTGGCAAAGGCTCTTGCTCCATAATTTTGGCCTGCAAAATAAACTGCATCGGCTCCTGCATTAACTGCAATTACTAGAACTTCATAGGAACCTGCTGGAGCTAATAATTCTGATAAAACCATTTTTTATTTACACCT
>CACYVR010000075.1 GCA_902777885.1 uncultured Methanobrevibacter sp. | reverse complement strand
ACTAATTTTTGTGTTGAATTTTTTTCTTTTCAATTTTAATATTATTTCTTCTCTTTTGATTTTCTTAGATTCTTTAATTTCATCTACTTTTTCTTTAAACACTTTTTTTCTTCATTCAACATAATTTTCACATTATGTTGATACATATTTATATGTTCACTCAATTAATAGTTTTTACTATTTTTTTACTACTTAAAGCATAAATAATATCTTTTACATATATATTAAATAAAGAGATGATAATTTATGGATTTTAAGAAATTACTTGGAATTTTATTTATTATTTTGGGTTTAATTTTTGCAGTTTACCCATTGTATAGTGCAGAAGCAGTATCCTGGATTGCAGGAATATGTTTAATAGCATTCGGATTTGCTTCTATTATTGACGGATTTTCTGTATGGAGCATGATGGCCCATGTTTCAATTCTTAAGATATTGCTTGGAATGTGTGCAATGCTATTTGGATTATTATTTATATATAAAATTGACGCATTGTCTTTCCTTGTTGCATACCAATTTTTCTTGATTGCATTTGTATTGATATTGATTGGTATTTTCGGAATTTTCTTCGCACCAGATACAACATCCAGACTAATATCAGTACTGGTTTTAATCTTAGGTATAGTGGCTTTTTATCTTGCTTTCGCTTCAATTGCACAACCATTATATGTTGCTGTTATTGTCGGAATATGTTTGATTATGGAGGGAATATTATTCTTAGCATCAAGTATTGCTGAAACTAATTAAATGGGTGATTTATATGGATAAGGGAACAAAAGAACGTTTACGTGAAATCAGAGCAGCCATGAAAAAATATGGCTTCGACAAGATTTTAGGAGAAACCGCAAAAAGTAAAATACGCAAAAAAGATGATGATGAATCATCCAGTCTTTTATTGGATGATGAAATTCCTGTTAAACTAAGACTGATGCTTCAAGAATTAGGAACTACCTTCATTAAATTAGGTCAACTGTTAAGTACAAGACCAGATGTTGTCGGAGAAAAGATTGCTAATGAATTGGCCAACCTGCAGGATGACAATCCGGCAATAACATATGAACAGGTCAAAGCAATAGTTGAAAGGGAACTTGATGGTAATATTGAGGAATTATTTGAGGATTTCCATCATGAACATATAGCAACCGCATCAATCGGTCAGGTTCATGAAGCAAAATTAATCACCGGCGAACGTGTTGCAGTCAAAATCCAAAAGGAAGGTATCACCGATAAGATTGATCTTGATTTAAGGATAATGAAATATGTCGCCAATCGTGCCGATAAATGGAACGCTGATTTAAGAAAAATAAACTTGCCTGGAATTATGGAAGAATTTGACCGTTCTATTCACAAGGAAATTGATTACAATAATGAATTCATGAATATGCAACGCATAGAAATGAATTTTGTGGATAATCCATATATCCACATTCCGACAACATATCCAGAATATTGTTCATCAAAAATCTTGACAATGGAATTCATTGAAGGCACAAAGTTGAATGACGTTTATGCAAGTACTGGCGATGAATTTGACAAAAAGCTTTTGGCAAAAAATGTACTTGATTCATATCTCCAACAGCTATTCATTGATGGTTTTTTCCACGGAGACCCACACCCAGGAAACATAATGATTTTAGATAATAATATTATTTGTTATCTCGATGAAGGCATGATGGGATCATTTGACCAGGACTTCAAACGAAATCTTTCTGAAGTAATGCTTTTATTTGTAGACCAGGACGTTGACGGATTGATAGATCAGTTAATGTACATGGAGATATTGGATTATGATATTGATACCAGAACATTGAAAAGAGACTTGAGTGATTTGTTTGGAAGATATTTCGGTGTCTCACTCAATCGTTTCGATGGAGTATTGGAGGCATTGCTTAGCCTTATGCAGGATTATGGAGTCATTCTTCCAAATGAAGTAGTTACAATGGCAAGAGGACTGTCAATGATTGAAGCCATTGCACACAATCTGGATCCTGAAATCGATGTTTTCGCATCAATCAAGCCTGTTGCTAAAGAAATTGCCCGAGAAAAAGCCAATCCTATAAATTATATAAAAAGCAAGAAAAGCAGCATGATTATGTATGGACATATGGTTCAAGCATTGCCGAAACTTCTAACAAGGATGATTCACAAGATTGATAACGAAGAACTGCAATTAAAGTTAGAAGTTGACATTAACGATAAGGTTACAATAGTCGCATTGATATGTGCGCTTATAGTCGGTTCTTCAGTTGTTTCATTCGGACCAAGAATATTCGACATGCCAGTGATTTCTTTAATTGGTTATATAATAACTTTAATCCTAAGTATCATTGGTATTAAGAAATTCATATTAAAATAGATTGGGGAAATAATTTTTCCTCAATAATTATTGCTCAAAAAAAGTTAAAATTAAATGTATGGAGGATTATCCTCCACCAGGAATGGTATATTTATCATTTACTCCATAAAATATTCCATCCCCTTTTCGTTTTTCGCTTACATGACGTAATGCATTATTAAATATTATATTTAACAATTTATATCCATCCTTATCAATGAAATCGGTTAAGGGAGTATTATTTTCTCTTATGCTCAATGCATCTTTTTCAATGTCAAAGCAAGCACCATAAAGTATTTGCTCTGAATTTTCTTCAGGTGACTTAGGAGGATATTTTTCAGTTAAATCTTTTGATTTTAAATAATTCTGGAAGTTTTTCCATTCATTTTTAATATCTTTTCCTTTGCTTGTTAATTTAGCATCATGTAAGATATCTTTATAATTTTCACCATCATATCCATTTTCATTTTGAATAGCCTTAACAAACTCAGTGAAATCCTCCTCAAACTTATTGGCAATTGCAGTAATTTTAGATTGTTTTGCCATAGATTTCAAGTTGAATTTTTTGTTTTTATTCATGTTTTTAAGAAGGTTGATTGCTAATGATTCGGAAGTCTTTAGTTCACCTTTGTTTGCAATTCTAAGAGTAATCTGCTTCATGACTTCCATATCCTGTGGAGTCAAATTTTTGCCTACTTCATATGAATTGTCTAAATCAATATCACATTTTATTTGACCTTTATTGATTAAATCAAGTATAGTGAGTGATAATGCGTTTACACCCACACCATTTTTTGCAAATAATATGGAAATCATTGGATAGGAATCATCACTAGGAATATTTCTAATAGCTTCACCATATTGATTTTTGTTTAAACCAAACATATTACTTAACTTCAAATATAATTATTAATCATCTTCTTTTAAAGAATCTAAATAAGCTTCATGAATTTCTTGAATTAATTCATCATTTCCTTCAATGATTGGTCCGGTATAATCACAATCCTTGCAAACACATTGTGACCAATTTTGAGGGATAATCCAGTCAATATTTTTAGATCCACATCTTGGACAAATTTTATGCATTTTCATTTTTATACCCCATTATTTACATGTTTTAACAAACACTACAAATAGTATTTAAACATTAATATATAAAGTTTTTTAAATGTTGGTATTCATCTACATCATAAAAAAGAATAAAAAAGGATTAAAAAATCCTGTTTTAATTTTTAATGGTAATTACAGTACTGTTCAAACCCAATACCCTTGAGTAATCAATTTTATCTGCAATTTTATTTAAAACACTAATATTATCAAATTCAAGATTATCATTTTCAATAACTGGATTGAAGTCAATACCAGTATCTTTAATTGAAATCAAGATATTCTCATTATTATTTTTAACAATAACATCAATAGTGTCAACATTTTCGTTAATGTTAATGATATTTACAACCATTTCTTCAATAGCCAAACTGACCAAAGTTGCAGATTTGTTTCCAGAAAGATAATTTTGAACATCACTGGATAAACCTACAGCTTCTTTTACATCACCATGGATTGTATGCTCAAATACTTTTTCGTCATCATTGTGCTTGTTTATAAAGAATCCGGAATATTCACCATCAGTCTTTTTGTTAATATATCTTGAATAAACAAATAGATATAATATTGTAAGTACTTCAGCTATTGTAAATGAAATCCAAATTCCATTTGCACCAAATAAAAAGGACAATGTACATGCAAATCCAACAGGCAATATGAATCCTTCAAGTATGGATATGGTATTTGATAATTTATTTTTCTGGATAGCTTGAGCATAGAATGTGTAGAGGAATGTAATTGCTATTCCCACATAACTCAATGCAAATATTCTAACTGCATTCAAAACAATTGGCATATCAGCAGGATTTTTAACATGGAATAAAAATGTTAAAGCTTCAGGATAAACAACAAGCAAAACAGACAGTATTAAACTTGAAGATAAAACAATTCTTAAAGATTTTTTCATTATATAATTAACACCATTATAATCCTCTTCCTGATAATAAACAGACACAATCGGAGACATTGTTTGTGCAGTACCAATTAAAAACATGTAAACAATAAATAAACTGTTATAACATATATTAAATGCCGCCAAACCTGATTGACCAATATATAGTGTAATTAAAGTGTTTATTACAAATACTTTTATAGTTAAATATAATTGTGTTGATGCACCGGAAAATCCTGATTTACAAATATTTGCAAGGGTTTCTGCAAATGATTTTGCTTTGATTATAGCAAATTTTAATGTTCTTTTTGGATTGAAGAAATATGTGGACATATAAGCGCAACCAAAGATATAACCCACAATTGTTGCCCATGCCGCACCAGCAATACCTAAATTAAATACTGATATGAAAATAATGTCAAACACAATATTTACTAAATTAGATAGCAATAATGCTCTAAAAGGCAACTTTACAAAACCATCAGTACGAATAAAGTATGATAAACTCATTATATAACATAAAAATGGCATTCCCAATACATAAACTCCATAATATTGGTAAACAAGAGGTTGAACCTGTGGAGAAGAACATAATATAGGTACAATCTGAGGTGCAAACAGCGTACCCAGGACTGCAACCAATATTCCAAACAATAATAACGATATTATAGAAACCGAAAATATCCGATTACTCCGTTCACTGTCAAATTCCGCTTTTGCAATTGAACACAATACGCTTCCACCCAAACCAATCATCCAATAAACCAAATTAACGGACGTACTTACTGGAATTACTGGTTGAATAGCGGATAATGCCATAGCTCCTATTAAGTTACTTACAATAATAGAATCTACAACCATACAAATATTACCAGTCATTGAGGTGAAAAGTGTAGGGAAGAAAAATTCCCTAAATTTATC
>CACYVR010000074.1 GCA_902777885.1 uncultured Methanobrevibacter sp. | reverse complement strand
AAAGTACGCATAGTCATCTGAGTACCTGGTTCACCAACAGATTGTGCAGCTACTGTTCCAACAGCCTCTCCAGCTTCAACATGAGCTCGGTCATAGGCAGTTTTTAACTTGTCTGCAAGTTTATCCAATTCATCATCAGTTAAATTACGACGAACATAAGCATTTGCTAAATTTTCAACATAACCTTTAGGGAATTCAATACCTTTATCGAATAAGACTTTTAGAACCTTATCAATAACTCTGATTTCATCAATAATAGATTCCAAATCCTCATCGGAAATTTGATTTTTATCATATTTGGCGAAAATGTTTTTAATATAATAATAATCCAAAATTTCGATATTGTTTTCTTCCAGCATTTCTGAAAATTCAACAAAATCCATATTAAATTGATTCAATAAATTACAAATTAAACTGATATTTTTAAATTTGGAAATTATTTCTTCAAAAATATCATTAGTGACGTCTATTGATTCATAATCAACTAAAATATTTTTAATATCATAATTATCTGGAATGCAAATATTACGCTCTTCCAAAGTATTCTGCACTTTTTCAATTAATTCATCCATATTTACACCCCCTATTTACCTGCCATTTCATTAGATTTCTCTTCTAATTTTATCTCTTCTATGAGTTTGTCCAAGTTTGCTGCTATACCAAAGTCACTTTTGGCAGGATCTACTCCATCGTCACCAAAGATTCTTTGAACAACATTGCTTTGATTGTCAGTTACAAGTCCGGACGGTTTTACCTGTAAATCCTGAAGTGCGTTTACAAGCCTTCTTTGCATATAACCGGATTGTGCTGTACGAATCGCAGTATCTACAAGACCTTCCCTTCCTCCCATAGCGTGGAAGAAGAATTCGATTGGGTCAAGTCCTGATTTATAACTTGAGTGTACAAATCCTTTTGCCTTTGCCCCTAACTCGTTTCTTTTGAAGTGAGGCAGGGTTCTTTCAATGTAACCCCTGTGGATACGTCCACCCCTAACTGCCTGCTGACCTACACAGGAAGTAATCTGAGTCAAGTTCAACATGGATGCCCTAGCACCTGTACGTGCCATTACAACAGAGTGGTTGTGTTCCATAGTCAGGTAATCCTCTGCGATTTCACCGGATTTATCCCTAGCTTCCCCGAGAACCTGCATGATTCTCATTTCCAAGGTTTCCTCAAGACTTCTACCAGGCAATGCATCAAGAATACCTTCATTATAAGCGTCAATTAATCTGTCTACTTTCTCTTCAGATTTTTGCAAGTGCTCATTAATCCTTGCTTGAGCTTCTTCAGGAATCTCTTCGTCATTTAAACTTGTTGTGATACCTGTTACCATGATTCCACAGATAGCTAAGTCAGTGGATCTGTCTAAGAACTCTTTTGCTCTTCCAGGACCGTATTCCTTAACGATTTTATCCAAGATTTGACCGGACATGGATCCGTATGCCTTTTCGTCAATTACTCCATGTTTAAGGATACCGTTTTCAATCATGACATATGCGTCAATCGGACATAAATGTTCATAATCAACAACATCCAAATCAGGAGCTTCTCTTAAGATTCTGTCACACTGACCGCATTTGGTACAAATTTCAGCCTTATAAGTCAAGTTCAAATTGTTAGGTAATAATAATGAGAATAATTCCTTACCTGTCCATTCCTCACCATTTTGTTTAATGATGAGTGAATCAGTATTATTGTCATCACCGCCTTCAGATGAATATTTTGCAGTGATTTCATCAGCAATACGTTTGTGTGCAATTGATTTGATGAGTTCTTTTTCTTCATCATTCCATTTGTTTGCTTTAAGACGTTTTGCTTTTTCATCTTCAGTTAAGTCCAAAGTGTTAAGATAAGCTTCCTTATCTGCTTTGGTTCCACGGACATTCTTGGTCTTTTTAGCAATTTCCCTTTCAATTTGTGGACTTTCTTCAGATTCAGATTTCAATAGCCATTTTTCACCGTCATTTTCCGGAATAGGCAAATGAGATTTACGGACAATTTGAAGTGCCTGCTCTTCTGTGAATTTCATTGATTTTCTTGTTAACAGGTATGCTCCGGAAATGTGGTCGTGAATTGCACCGATAATCGGTCCGCCGAACCTTGGAGATAAGATGTGTTCCTGTACACGCATTAATGATTTTGCTTCCGCACGGGATTCATCAGTCTGGAAAACGTGCATGTTCATTTCGTCTCCATCGAAGTCTGCATTGTATGGAGGACATACACATAGGTTTAATCTGAAAGTTTTGTAAGGCAATACCCTTACTTCGTGAGCCATCATACTCATTCTGTGAAGAGAAGGCTGACGATTGAATAAAACCATATCTCCATCTTTCTTTGGTTTCCTCGTTGATTTTTCTTCTGCTTCCGGCTTCGGTAATCATATAGTTTGCACCAGGATGTACATCCGGACCGTTTTCAACGTAAGTTTTGAGTTCATCAATGTTCCAGTCATTTACATAAGCAGGTACTGTTACCTCTTTTGCAATCATTTCAGGAACACCTACTTCGTTAATACTGATGTTTGGATCTGGAGAAATTACAGTACGTGCAGAGAAGTTTACACGTTTACCTGAAAGGTTGGATCTGAACCTTCCTTCTTTTCCTTTTAACCTTTGAGTTAAGGTTTTTAAAGGTCTTCCTGATCTGTGTTTGGATGGTGGAACACCGCTGGCCTCGTTATCAAAGTAAGTAGTAACGTGATACTGTAATAAATCCCATAAATCTTCAACGATTAATTGCGGAGCACCGGCTTCCATATTTTCAACTAATCTCTGATTAATACGTAAGATATCAACTAACTTGTGAGTCAAGTCATCTTCTGAACGTTCACCGGTATCCAAAGTAATGGAAGGTCTTACAGTTACCGGAGGAACTGGTAAAACAGTTAAAACTAACCATTCAGGTCTTGCAACTTCAGGATTAATACCTAAAATAAAGATATCCTCATCAGTGATTCTTTCCAACCTTTCTCTGATTTCAGAAGCGGTTAATTTATAATCTCCCTGACTGATAGTTGTAGGTTTATCCAGAATGATAGGTTCCTGAACAAGATTTTGAACATATGCTGTGATATCGAATTTTTTATCTGATTTGATTTCATGCTCTTCCACAAGCTTAGCTCTTTCCTCTTCTAATTTTTCAATATCTTCACTGTCTTTGGAATTATCAAGTTCTGAGAGTTTTTTATCTATTTTCTCGATTTTTTTAACATACTCGTTTTCGATGTTTGAACGGATGTTTTCTTTGATTTTGTTAATGTCATCCCTGTTTTTAGCTTCGAGTATATCATAGCTTGCTTCGATATCTGCTAAAGTTTGGTTTTTTCTGCAGTGAGGACAAAGCATTTTTGGATCTATGTATTTGTATGGATGTTTTTCTTCTGTTTCATCTCTTATCATGTATGCTTCAGCATAGAGTTGATTTAAGATGTTTAACAAAATGTCATCTCTTTCGATTTCGTCATAGTCTGCATCTTCCGGATAAAGATCATCTATGATTTTACCGACTATGTCATTTTGTTTGGCTTCATTCATTTCAACCTTTTTAGATTCATTTTGAATCTTTTTTAAGATATCTTCTAAGCTTTCTTTGTGATTTAAAGCATCCATTATTTTTTGTCTGTAGTCTTCCAAAACATCTTCAGGCAAGAGAACACGTCCACATTCATTACAGGTTGAACGCAATATTTTATGAATGATATCTCCAAAACCTACATGAAGAACTGGTCTTGCAAGTTCAATACTACCAAAGTGTCCTTGACAGTCCCCGCCTCTAACACCACAGGTATGGCATCTGAGTGAAGGGTCTAAAACACCTAAACGAGGGTCCATCAAACCGTTTTCAATTGGATAACCATCAGAGTCATAAGTATCTGGAGTTTCAACACGAACAACAGACATTTTACGAATATCCTCTGGAGACATTAATCCAAAGTTAATTCTTTCAATTTTTTTGATAAATTCTTTCAATGTACCGGCTCCTTCAATAATTATGCTTTGTCTCCTAAAACTAATTTAGGGAAGATACATAAACTTTTAAGTTCGTCTAATAATAATTTAAATGCATATGATATTTCGACTGGATAAGTTTCTACATCTCCACAAATCGGACAATATTTTTTATTTCTATTCTTATCTTCAACAGCCAACATTCCACAATGTTCACAGACAATTGCTTCATATTTATCTGATTCATCTAAAAGTCTTTCTTTTAAGGTTAAAGCTGCACCGTGTGCAATAAGACAATCTCTTTCCATTTCTCCAAACCTTAAACCACCTTCACGAGCCCTACCTTCAGTAGGTTGACGTGTAAGCACTTGTACAGGACCTCTGGAACGGGCATAAACTTTATCAGTAGTCATGTGGTGTAATTTCTGATAATATGCTACTCCAACGAAGATTTCAGCTTCAATTCTTTCACCAGTTACACCATTATATAATGATTCACATCCTGCAGATTCAAATCCGTGGTTTAAAAGATGCTGTTTGATTGTTTTTTCAAGTTCCTTGTTGAAAGGAGTACCGTCAATACGTTCTCCTTCAAGACAGCCTGCCTTACCGGCAACCATCTCAAGCACCTGACCTACAGACATCCTTGAAGGGATAGCGTGCGGATTAACAATTAAATCTGGAACAACACCAAATTCCGTGAAAGGAACATCTTCAGGAGATAATATTAAACCGATAACCCCTTTCTGACCGTGTCTTGATGCGAATTTATCACCAAATTCAGGCTGTCTGGTATCCCTTACCCTAATTTTGGCAAGTCTGGAACCTTCAATAGTTTCAGTCAGCAATACTGCATCGACAATACCTTTTTCACCATGACGTACGGTTACAGAAGTTTCCCTTCTTTTTTCTGCAGCACTGGCCAATTCATCAAATTCACCCAAGAATCTTGGAGGTGAAGTTTTACCTATTAAAACATCACCGGATTCAACATAAGATTCAGGATTAACGACACCGAATTCATCCAAGTGTCTATAAGCTTCTTCAGAACGGTATCCTTTAATGTTTTTATCAGGCACTTCAAAGTTATCTTCCTGACCACCAGGATATCTTTTCTCGGAAGTATCATAAGATCTGAAAAATGAAGACCTGCCCAATCCTCTTTCAAGAGAACCTTTGTTGATAACCATTGCATCCTCCATGTTATATCCTTCATAACTCATCAATGCAACAACAAAGTTCTGACCGGATGGCCTTAAATCATAATTGGTTGAGTCAATGATACGTGTCTTAACGATAGGAGTTTGAGGATGGTGTAACAAATGAGCTCTGGTATCGGTACGGAATGCATAATTGGATACATATAATCCTAAAGCCTGTTTTGTCATACCTGCTTCCATAGTATTCCTTGGAGAGGAATTATGGTCTGAAAATGGAATAATACCTGCACAGATACCCAACATGGTAGCAGGGTCAATTTCCAGGTGAGTATGATCTGGATTCAAATCGTTTAATCTCATTGCAATGTAGGAATTTTCCTCTTCCTCAGCATCCAAATATTCAATAACACCTTTATCGATTAAATCATCCCATTTAAATTTGCCTTTAGCAATTTTATTGATATGATCATCAGTAAGGAGTGGCTGACCATCTTTAACAATGATTAAAGGTCTTCTTGCCCTACCAGGGTCATTGAAAATATAAATCTCATTATTGTCCTCATAATATGTAATGTTCATTTCATGAGAAACCTGACCTTTCCTTCTTTTTTCCCTCATATCCTGAGTAAATTTACTAGGATTATCACAAGTTCCGAAAAGTTCACCATTTATATAAATTTTTGTTTTAAGTTTAGGAGTAGATGCTGGAGCTTCTACAACTTCTTCAACATTTTCAGAAACTTCTTCGCTTAAAGCCATATCATTTGACTGTGCATCTTCATTAACGGTAACTTCTTCAGACTCCTTATCTTCCAAAACAGGAATTTCAATATTGTCAAAGATTTCATGAAACTCCTTATTGAGTCTGGTATTTTTACTTAATTTTTTGTGTGATTTGAAAAAGTCTTTGATAGCATCGTGATGATAGTTGATTTCAGACATTTTCTCTTCATCGCCGCCATTGTCGGGATGATATTTTTCAGCCAACTCATCACGTACATCTCTAATTTTTTTATGAGTAACTACTTTATTAAATCCAAAAAACTTAAAAGCATTCATTACATCTTCATCAGTATATTTAGTCAACATTTCACCTCCTTAAATCAATTCAACATCCATAGTTTCTATTATATCTTTAATCTGCTGTTCATCAGAACCTTCTGAAATATTACACATTAAAGCTAAATTCTTTACCAGTCCACAATTTGGTCCCTCAGGAGTTTCGTTAGGACAAATCTTACCAAATTGAGTTGGGTGCAAATCTCTTGCTTCAAAGTGAGGTTGACTTCTTGTTAACGGAGATACAACACGTCTTAAATGTGAAAGCGTACCCATATAACTGGTTCTGTCTAAAAGCTGACTTACACCAGCTCTTCCGCCAACCCAATTTCCGGTAGCGATTGCATGCTTAATGTTTTCAGTTAAAACATCACTACGGACTGCCTGTTTAATGGAAAGTTCTTTTCCTCTGGAAATACTTCTTTCAAGTTGATAACTCATATCCCTAGTTAAATTAGTGAAAGCAACTCTAAATAAATCTTCCATTAAATCTCCAGAAACTCTGAGTCTTTTATTAGTATAATGGTCCTTATCGTGAGGTTCTCTTTGTTCATGAATAACTTCAAGTAACATTTCAGTCATTTCGGCCAAATAAGTAGCCTTATCAGCACGTTTTTCTTTACTGTCACCTAAGTGAGGCAATAAATAACGGTCAATTACCTCTTCAGCACGTTGAATACGGTAATCTTCAGACATTTTAAAAGCAACACGATTTCCAATATACTTAATGGCAGCAGTAGTTAAATACTCATTTCTCTCTTCAACGGATAACCCTTCCATTTCTTCAGGTTCTATTTTGAGAGCTTCTTCAGACACTTTAATATCATCTGCAATAATCATTTGGAAATTATTGTTTGATTCAGAAATTTTAGTAATAATCTGTTGATCAGTAGATAAACCTAAAGCCCTTAATAAGATAACGAGTGGTATTTCACCAGGCACATAAGGGAAAGATACTCTTAAAAATGCTTTGTTTTTACGTGGTTTTTTATATTCTAAAGTAATTCTAGCTCTAAAACCACTTCTGATTGAAGTTACAACAGCTTTAGCATGCCTATCTTCAACTTCTTTAACACGTTCAAGAATAACCTTATTCGGTGCAATCTCTTCCATTGTTACAACAGCTCTTTCAGAACCGTTAACAATGAAGTATCCGCCCAAATCTTGAGGATCTTCATTATGTTCCAATAACTCTTCAGCAGAAAGACCATTGAGATAGCAGTAATCGGATTTTAACATTACAGGTAATTCTCCAATGTAAACCTCTTCTAAAGGATTATCTTCATCATCCTTATTCAATGCCATATCAAGATACATATGTGCAGAATAGTTTAAATTTCTAAGTCTAGCATCAGTAGGATAAATATCACTATTGGAACCATCTGCTTCACGAGTAAATGGTTTTTTGATTTTAACCTGACCAGTTTTCACAGTGTATTTAACCTTTTTGATTTCACCAGTTTCTTCATCGGTTTCATCGTTTTCAATAACAATAGGTTCACTAATGTCAATAATTTTCTGAATTCTGTTATTCACAAAATCATTGTATGATTTAATATGGTGATCCACTAAATCATATTTATCAAAAAATGCATCAACTAACTTCCAGTTATTATCTGTCATTGACTTCCTCCAGCATTATATAAACATAACTAATAAATTAAACAATAAAAAAAATAAATGTAAACGAAAGTTAACTTATTTATTATTTTTTAATCATTATTCTTAATTTACTCCCAACTATCTAAAAGATAATTCATCTCAAACTAATTTATAATGAATTTCTAAAAAAACAAAAAAATACAGAAATTAAACAATATAAACTTACTCTAAAATTATATTAACCTTCAATAACAATCCTATAAGAAATAAATTCTCCAGCAGTTTTACTATTACGAGTAATTTTTAAGACATCTCCGACAGAAACATCTTTGCCTATTTCTTTTACTACGGGATCATTCTTTTTAATTTTCGGAAGGTTATTAATATCAAAATCAGAATTCTGTTGCAATAACTCTTTTTCAGACTCTGAAATAACTTCATGCTTTGGTACGAAAAGTTAAATATAAAATTAGAACGGGCCCGACGGGAATTGAACCCGCGGCCGCTTGGTTAAAAGCCAAGCGCTCTGCCAGACTGAGCTACGGGCCCTAAAAATGTATATAATTTAAGCGCCCTGGCCGGGATTTGAACCCGAGTCGCGGGCTCGACAGGCCCACATGATAGCCCCTACACCACCAGGGCAGAACACTTAAATTGATGTATTCTAATAATACACTATTAATTTAATATGATACTCATCATATATAAATGTTTTGAAAAAAGATAGGTTTTTTTAAAAAAAATACCAGCTAAGGCGGGACTTGAATGGGACCGCCCGGATTTGAACCGGAGTCTCAGGCTCCCAAAGCCCAAAGGATCGACCAAGCTACCCTACGGTCCCAACAATATACAACATATTATAATATAAATTTCTTTCTATATAAAGTTAACTAACTTAATATAAAAAATATCATATTAAAGCCCCGGGCGGGAATTGAACCCGCGACCACCAGATTACAAGTCTGGCGCTCTACCAGGCTGAGCCACCGAGGCATTGTATAAAGTTATTAATACAACATAATATACTTTATGAAGTATCATTTAAATACTTTTCGTAACACACACAACAATGTTAATTTAAGAAATTTTTAAATAATATTTTTTTATTCTCATCTTTTTCTATTTGCGAGAATTTATTTGATGGATTTATGAATATCCCTCAAAAGTGCAGTTATTTTTCGCCAACACCCCAACCATTAAAAAAAATAAGGAAAATGAGAGATAAACCCTCATTGTTTTTTAATATTTTTACCTTTTATCCGCAGCGTCAGAATTAAAATAACACCCAGCAGGATGGCCAATACCTGCATTACTAATGCCATTGCATTTTGAATAATTATATCGGCAGTATTGACAATAATATTATCCTGCGCTTTAACATCATCTATATTACCTAATTTTTGGAAGTAATCATAGACATCCTGATGGAATTGCTCGTCTCCGGAGTGATTAGGTGCATAGGTATCGATTGCAGTACTGATACCACCCATAACTCCAAGAATAAGAATTACCCCCATAATTGCCGTACCCATTGATGCGCCTAACGTTTCACCGGTTGAAACAATACCTGATGCATTATTTTGACTTTCAGCAGGAATATCGAATAATGCAACATCCACAGTTAAAGCCATTACAAAACCAATTCCCGCTCCAAATAAAAACTGTCCGGGAATTAAATCCAGCATTGTTGTATCTAATTTAAACTGATAACTTAAAATCAGACATCCGACAATAGATATTATACACCCTAATGCCATGAGAGTCTTATGATTGAATTTTCCAATTAACCTTGGAGTGGTCAGTGTAAAAATAAGCAAACCCAAAGTCAACGGAAGTGAAGCCAAAGCGGTATCAAATGCATTTAACTGCAATACAGATTGGAAAAACAAGAAAATTACAAATATTCCTCCCTTTAACGTAAGATTATATAATAACTTAATAGATGAACCCAAACGCAAATTTTTGTCTTTAAATAAGTCAACATCAAGCAATGGGATCTTGCCTGACCTTTTTCTTTTAAGTTCATACCATATAAAGATTGCCAAGACTATTAATCCCAAAATTATCTCACATATACTGGTATTGACATCCTTAGTCAGAGTTAAAATACCCAGCACAAGCAAAACAAGACCTATACTGGAAATTATAGCACCAACAATATCCAAATCGTTTTTAGATTCAGTAGGTTTGAAATTAGGTATCTTATGTTGCATTGCTAAAATAAAGAAAATGATTATTAATTCGAATGCAAAAGCATATCTCCAACTTAAAAATGTTGTAATAACTCCACCAATGAGCGGACCAAAAGCATTTGCAATTCCACCCATTATCCCCAGACTTGCCAAAGCAATTGTACGTTTTTTGCCAGAATATGTTCCACTTACAATTGAAACAATTGCCGGCACCATTAATGCCCCAGCAACACCTTCAATCGCTGCCCATCCGACAAATAACATCACATCACTCGAACTTATTGCTGAAATAAGTGTACCAATACCAAAAAGTGTAGCACCAATTAAAAACAGTTTCTTTTTACCAACAATATCTTGAAGCTTGGAACTGAGAAGTATTAAAGCAGCAGTAATAAGCGTATAAAAGGACACAATCATTTGAATGGTACTAACATCAGTATTCAAATCAGCAACAATTTTAGAAATGCTAACATTCATGAATGAAGTGTCCAATGCTATAATAAATGTAGCACAAGCAACAACCAATAATGGAATCCAAGAATTATCGTTAACCCTTTCATTCATATTTATCCTCCACATTATATTAAAATTCGACAATATAACTTTTTCATCTTTGTATATAATTATATTTGATTATTATTTTTTCTACTAAATTAATTGTGGAGTATTTAATATTTTTTACGGCATCTTTTTTTGAAGGATTGTCTTAAAAACAACCCAAATCAAAAAATTATGAATAATTTTATGAGTTTCTTAAAATTAAGGGGAGTGTAACTCTCATGAAAAAAACATCATTATTAAATAAAATCAGAATTATAATTAATAATCATGATAAATAAAGAAAATATACTTCTCAATAAAATACCCGAATTGATGAAAAACGTAAAGGAAAAAAGTCCTTTAACCCAATGCATTACAAACTTTGTTACAGTAAATGACTGTGCAAATGCAGTTCTTGCAATTGGAGCATCCCCAATAATGGCGGATGATGCTGAAGAAATGGAAGAAATTGTCAATATTTCAGATGCATTAGTAATAAATATTGGTAAATTGCATCAAGCACAAATAAAAGCTATGAAAGTCAGTTCAGCACAGGCAACCAAAACCAACACTCCAATCACATTAGACCCTGTAGGTGTTGGCATAAGTGAACTGAGAAACAATACAACCATTGATTTAATCAAGAATAATGACATTTCCGTAATACGCGGAAATATTACTGAAATAAAAACCATATCCAAATTATTTAATATAATAGACGAAACCAATACTGCAAAAGGCGTAGATGTTTGCGATGACGATGTGATTACATCCGAAAACTTAAAAGCAAATGGAGAAATTGTTGCAAAGACTGCTGAAAAACTGAATACAGTGATATTAGCCAGCGGACCAATCGATATTTTAAGTGATGGAAAAACAACAATAGCCATTCACGGAGGAGATGAAATGATGCCGTTAATTACAGGCAGCGGCTGTATGTTATCTTCAATCGTTGGAAGTTGTGTTGGAGCTACAAATCCTTTAGAAGGATCACTGCTTGCAATACTCATAATGAATAAAGCGGGTGAAAAAGCAAGAGCAAAAGTGGATGAAAATGATTTGGGAACCGGATCATTTAGAACATTTTTAATCGATGAACTATACAAAACCGATACAGAAGAACTGGTTAACGAATCAAAAATTGAGATATTATGAATACAATAGACTTATCCCTTTATTTAGTAACGGACAACAGTGAAAATCAGGAAAAATTCTTAAAAACAATAGAAGAGGCCATTATTGGTGGAGTCAGTGTAGTTCAAATCAGAGAAAAAACCGCTGATACTTTGGAATTTTATAATTTGGCACTTAAAGTCAAAGAAATAACTGCAAAATACAATGTTCCACTAATAATTAATGACCGTGTTGACATAGCGCTGGCCATAGATTCAGATGGAGTCCATGTTGGCCAAAGCGACATGCCATGTGATGTTACGCGCAGACTGATTGGTGAAGATAAAATATTGGGCGTGTCAGCAGCAACCGTTGAAGAGGC
>CACYVR010000073.1 GCA_902777885.1 uncultured Methanobrevibacter sp. | reverse complement strand
TACTCTCCAGGCATGAGTCTGATATTCAATTTGGCTATTCCTGAAGCATTTGTGGTTCTGTAATATAGTACTCCATTAATGTTCAGTTCGATTTTTGCATCTGCCTGTGGGTTGCCTTCACCGTCGACCAATTTTACGTTAAATGTGCTTCCATCTAAGTAGCTCATCTTCATGTCACTTGCCGTTAAAACAGCTAGCACTGTAATATTATAGGACATTTGAAGACCGGTCAATGGATCGGTTGCGGTTAGTATATATTCGCCAGGCTCCAGATTGATGTTTAATTTAGCAATACCATTTTTATCAGTCATGCGCTTGTATAATACTCCATTGATGTTCATTGTAATGTTAACTCCAGCTAATGCATTACCTTTACTGTCTATTAGTTCGATATAGAATTGGGAAGCGTTTCTGAAGTATTTAACCAAGTCTTCAGCAAGCAATGTAGGCAGTACTGTAACTGTGTTTTCGACAGTTGTGCCGTTGAATGTTGTTTTGATTGTGTAATTGCCCGGTTCCAGGTTAATTGTCATTTTGGCAGTTCCGTTTTCATCACTGGTTCTATTGTAGCTTTTGTTGTTGATTTCAAATGTTACGGTTTCATTGGCTACTCCAATATTTGCTTCAAATTTGGATTCGTTTTTATATATTTTAACTAAATCCTCACTATATACTGCTAAATCTTTAGTATAGACTTTTAAAGTGGTGGTTGTATCATTTTCGTATAAATCCACCCATTCATCGCCTAAATTTATAAAGCTTTGATTTGCAAGATAGAGCTGTCTTCCTTGAGATATTATAGGAAGGCTGTTTTTCGTCATTACTGCTGTAAAGTTGTCATCTTTTTTAACCGGAATTTCTCGTGTTAATTTAACTGTATGGTATCCTCTAAATGGTGCTGTTCCATTTTGGGTATGGGCTAATATGTCATTTACATAAATCTCAAGCAGATATTCCTCGCCCTCGTCTGCAAAGTAGGTTCCCACAGCGCTGATTAATTCATTCCTGATTGAGTCATATCTAATCTTATAACTTACATTTTCGTCATATTCATCAATATTTAAGCGTCCATCTAAATCTGTCTGATAATTTAAAGTATAATTTTCATTGTTTTCAAAAGTAAAAGCTATTGTGTGATTGTAAACCAATATGCATGGGTCATAATATGAAATATATCCATATCCTTTATCTCCCCACTCTGTATTCCAGCTGTTTTTGATTATCCATGCTCCGTCTCCCGGCGGAGTAATTAGGAAGTTGCTTGCAGAAAAATCATCGTCCCATCCGACAAGTGCAACTGAATGGTCTAACTCTGCAGTAGTATTGTTCTGATATTGTGCTGATGTGTTTTCATTGTATTGCGGAGCTGACTGGCATGCATAATATAAAATATTCAATGCTCCATATTGCATTATCGCTTTTTTAAACGCATCATTGTCCGTTGCATTTTCGCGAGGTCTTATGAGAACAGCATCCTGGATATGTATGCCCAGGTCTGCTTTAGTTATTGGGGATAATTTACCTAGTTCATCATAAGTATCGTTTTCCATTGAACGTGGCCCCATCCAACTTAACAGGTATGCTAAACCATACTCTGGGTATCCTCCCTCACTAGAAGTTAAAACACCATATTTTCCATATCTTATGACGTTGTCTTCCATATAGTTTTCTGAAAAGTCATATTGCACTCCTGTTGCTTTCAGTAATGCTGATTCCAGTGCTCCATATGTTCCAAATGCCCAGCAGGAACCCATGGCTCCCTGATCTTTAACTGGTGTCATCCATCCCCAGTCTCGCAAATCAAAACGTGATGGTATGGTGGTGACGTCTATTGTACTGTTAATGATTTCAAGTTCCATTGTGCTTCCTGATATGCTTTGTGCATAGTCGGTATCGTTTAAAACTAACTTGTCTCCATTATAAGTATTGTTTTCAAGTGTATTTATAGAGAATACGCTGTGTATGGCTTCACCGTTATTCTTAAATTCGTTGTTCATTATATATGCCTTAATCGTATATGCGTAAACTGCATTTTTAGTATTGTTTATGAAAACTGAATATGCTAATGTTAATTCTTTGCGGTCACTGTATATTGCTCCGCCGTCAAAGCTTTCATTGTTGAGTATTTTATTTGATTCGAAATAATTTCCGATTAACTTTGCATTTGCCCAGGAAGTATATATTGCTCCGCCGCTATATTCTGCAGTGTTATTCACAAAACTGCAATTGAATATTGTTATATTATTGCCTAATTGGACAATTGCACCGCCAAAATCACCATATGAGTTATAAAATGTTGAATTTATAATATATGTTCCATTTGACACATATTCCTTTTCATTAACGTCTATATATAATGCTCCACCATTCTTGTTTGCATAGGTATTTGTAAAAGTACAATTGACTATTTGGCCGTATTCCAGTTCTTTCAGTCCGATAGCTCCTGCAGTTTCATTTGCAAATAAATTGTCAAATATTGAATTTAAAATTGATATTGTTCCTTCAGCGTATATGGCTCCTCCATATTTGGATTTTGAATTGGAAAAAGTCGAATTATTGATTGATGTCATATTGCTGGCGTAAATGTTTGCTCCCCATTTTGCGGTATTGTTGAAGAAAATACAATTTATTATTTCCGCATATTTTGAAGTGAATATTGCCCCATAATCATCAGCAGTTAAATTTGCAAAGACAGAATCTTTTATGGATGTGTCGTTTGAACATTGTATTGCAGAACCGCTTTCAGCTTGTGAATTGGTAAATGCAGAACCGGTGATGTTTAAAGTGTTATTGGTCATTATACATCCTCCAGTACCGTTTGCAATGTTATTGTTAAAAATACAGTCTGATATTTTTGTTTCATAAGAATTAAATATTGCTCCGCCGGTTTTAGCATAATTGTTGGCGAAGGTTACATTATTTAAAATTAAGTTTGATTGTGAAAATATGGCTCCACCGCTCTCGTTAGTGTATCCGTTAATAATCTTAAGATTTGATATTGTAATATTATTTCCGACAATATTGAATATTCTGACTTTACTGTCACCGTCAACGGTGTGTCCGTTACCGTTTATTGTAAAATCATTTTTATATATTGTAATTCCTTCTTCTAGTTCATCATCACTTGATGCATTATATTTATAATCTTCTATTATATCAATGTTGCCTGTCGTACTGTCTGCAATTTCATTTTGAAGTGCTGTAAAGTTTCCTTCAGCTGAAACTGCACTGACTGAAACAAACAGTACAAGCAAAACAAGTAGAATTTTAATTTTTTTCATAACATTTTTCTCCATCAATTAATTGATATATATTATATTTTTATTTTATTAAAAAGTTAACCCTATATGGATTCATTTAAAAAATTGCTTAATAATTTAATCATTCTATTATTTTCCGGGCTAATCAGTAATTTAAGTTAATGTTTGGGGAGGTATAAGTGCATACATTATCACACCAAATTAAAAAAATTTTCATAAAAAAGAGATGAAAAATGTTTAAATCAAATAATTTCTGTCTGCAATCCTAATCGATAAATAGAATAATATACAAAGCAATTAATATATTAATTTAAAAGGTAGTTTCTATGAATGAATTGATGTGCGAAATGTGTGGAAGCAACATGGTTACGCAAGAAGGAGGATTTTATGTCTGCCAGGCCTGCGGCACTAAATTTCCCGTTAATGACAATGCGGCAGGTGAGAATTACCATGCCTATGGGGAAGAATCCTCTCAGGAATTAGACAATTTATATGAGCTTGCAAGAAGGGCCCGCGATACCGGAGACAGCGAATTTGGATTAAAGTATTATAGTGAAATATTAATGAGGGAACCTTATGACTGGGAAGCCCAATTTTATGTTGGTTATTTTAGGGCATATACATATGATTTTCTCGATGAAGGGGCAATTAATGAATTTTACAGCTCAACTGCATCTGCCGTTTCAATAGTTGAATACCTTGATGATGTTGAAGAAAAGAATGAAGCGATAAAGCTATTTACTGATGAAACCTTTGGACTTGTTGAAAGTTTTTACGAACCCTATTTTGAAGAGCTTGAATATACTGACTCTGATGACGAATACTATCCATGGTATGTCAATACCCTTTTGGAATTAACCTATCTGTTAAATTATTATGGTGATTTGGTTGAAAATGTTACCGATGACACCGCTCAGGATGCTGTAGACTCATGGATTTATTCTATTGATCTTCACACTCCCTTATACAAGTATGTTAGCTTTTTTGATAGGATAGATCATGACGAATACATTGACGCATATGTTGAAAGAATACAGGAATATGATCCGGATTATGAAAAACCTAAACCTAAAAAATTATTTGGAATAATATAAAACATGGAGGAAATAAAATGGTTGAACTTTTAAAAGTAATTAAATTTGAAGGAGACAAGGACACCCTTGTTTGGAAACATCCTGCAGAAGACTTTAACACACATTCAAAATTAATAGTTCATGAATCCCAGGTAGCCATATTCTACAAGGACGGGAAAGCCTTGGATGAATTTGGTCCTGGAAAATATACCTTGGAAACTGGAAACATACCTATTTTGAGAGGACTTATCAATATTCCTACCGAAGGAGTAAGTCAATTTCACTGTGAAGTATACTTCATCAACAAGGCAACCTCGTTAAATGTGGTTTGGGGAACAAGCAGCCGCTTTCCGGTTATTGAACCTACATTTAAAATACCAATAAATGTCGGAGCATCAGGCATGATGGATATTGTTATTGATGATGCGAGAAAATTCATGGTAAACGTTATGGGAACACAAACATTCAATACCACAGATCAGCTTACAGACTATTTCAAAGGCAAAATTACCACCAAAGTCAAAAACTACTTATCAAAAATCATGTCTGAAGTAAGCTACTATAACATTACCCAGCATTTGGAGGAAATTTCAGAAGCATTGCATGCAAAATTGAAAGAGGATTTCGCCGAATATGGTGTAAACCTCGTTACATTTTACATATCAAATATAGTTGTTCCTAAAGAAGAAACCAAAAAGCTTGAAGACGTATTGAACAAAAAAATGGAATACGGAACTCTTGGATTCAACTGGGCTGATGAACAGATGGCGGATGTTGCTAAAAAATATGCTGAAAATCCCGGAAATAAAGGAGGTGTTGATGGGATGGTAGCCGGTTTTCCAATGGCAATGGCATTCGGCCAGATGCTTGGGCAATGGCATTCGGCCAGATGCTTGGAAACAATGTGGGTGGAGGCATGTCCGGAGGACTTTTTGCAGGGGGTCAAAACTTTGGAGCCAACCAGCAGCAACAAAACCCGGCACCTCAACAACCGGAAAATAATGAACCTCAGGGTGATGCTTTATTCTGTACCAAATGTGGAAACAAGTGGAAACAAGTTGGCACCTGATGCTATGTTCTGCTCCAAATGTGGAAACAAGGTACAGCAGGAATTAAAATGCGGAAACTGTGGAAGAAAACTTGAACCTGATGATTTGTTCTGTTCAGGATGCGGTCATCCGGTTAATGAATAGCTGAAATCTATTTTCATCATTCATTTTTCTAAAATATATCTGTCGGCCTGAGATTTAACAGAAATTAAACAGTTTTTTAAATACGCTAAACCATCACTTCAATTTTAAAAAAAGCTAATTTTCATGATATTATTTAAAAAAAGAAAGAAAGGATTAAATTAATTAATCCTTGATTGTAATTGTATTTGATATTCTCATTCCATCGAATTCTGATGTGATGATGTACTCGCCGGCCATGAGGTTAATGTTTAGCTTGGCTATTCCTGAAGAGTTGGCATATCTTGTGTAGAATACTCCGTTGACGTTGAATGTTACTTTAGCATTTGCC
>CACYVR010000072.1 GCA_902777885.1 uncultured Methanobrevibacter sp. | reverse complement strand
ATGATAATTTATTTTCACACTCTATGTTACTAGTATTTATGGGCTTTTTTGATACTAGGTAGCTGATAACATAGACTTAATTAATACCCAGTGCATTAATAAATCGAGGTAATAAAATGCAAAGATCAAGAGGATTTAAAAGCAGATCAAGGAAAAAATTAACAAAAGTTGAAAGAAAAGGAAGAACTAATCCAATTACAAACAGATTCCAAAAATTTGAAGAAGGAGATTTAGTTCACATAATTATTAACCCAAGTATTCAAAAAGGTCAGCCACACTCAAGATTCCATGGTAAAACCGGTAAAATCATTGGAAGCAAAGGTAAAGCATATTTAGTTGCTTTAAAAGAAGGAAATAAAGCTAAAGAATTAATTGTTAGACCTGACCACTTAAAATTACAAAACTGATTTAAATGATTGGTAAAAATGTCATAAAAAAAGAGGAAATTACTGGAGCTGAAGTTAAAGAGACTCTCGAAGAATTTTCTCAAGACTATGAATTAAATTATGAGCAAAATGTAACTTTAAATCATCTTGCCAGATTCCCAAGATTTTCTCCTGAAGATTCACAAAAAATTATGGAGGAACTTGAAGGAAACCTTGGATTAAGACATAAGGTTGCAGTACATATTATTGATTTAATTCCACAAGATTTATCTGATTTAAGATTAATATTCGCAAAAGAACCAACACAAGTAACTAAAGAAGAAATGGAACAAATACTTGAAATCTTAAATCAATATTTCCCAGAAGAATAGTTAACCACTATTCTTTTAAAACTTTTTTTAACTTACTTATTTTAGATATATTTATTACTATAAAACATTAAAATAAATATTAGATTTTTAAAAATAGTGAAGTGATAATATGGATAAAAGAAATAATAAAAGAAAAAACCAACCTCAAAATACTGAAGACAATGCAGTCATATTGGATTATCTTAGTCTAGGTTATGTACAATCTGACATGTCTAAGTTTAAAGGAAAAGCTA
Organism: uncultured Methanobrevibacter sp.; assembly: GCA_902777885.1. Taxonomy (GTDB): domain Archaea; phylum Methanobacteriota; class Methanobacteria; order Methanobacteriales; family Methanobacteriaceae; genus Methanocatella. The sequence continues at coordinate 4,768 of CACYVR010000072.1, read as the reverse complement.
TTGCTCAAGCTATTGGTACTAGTTACTTCACTTTACTAGAATTAGCTCCAAAAAATGGTGTTGATTTAGAAATTCAAGATACGGTTTATATTGGACGAGGAAAAAGAGATAAAATTTATAGAGTCCTTGGAAAATTAGACTTTGAAAACTTAACTGCGACAAGTAGAATAGAACTTGAATATGCAATTAAAGAAATTGTTATTTCAAGAGAAGAAGAATTCGTTGACTTTTTTAATACCGCAGGTCCTGTAAATACAAGATTACATAAGTTAGAGTTACTCCCAGGAATTGGTAAGAAATACATGTGGGAAATTATCGAAGAGCGTAAGAAAAAAGAATTTGAAAGCTTTGAAGATATAAGCGAAAGAGTTCCTGCAATATCTGATCCTGTTGGAATGATTGTTAATCGTGTTAAACAAGAATTAGATACAACTACCGTTAAAAAAGGTAAACAAAAATATTATTTATTTACCCCTATTCCTAGAAGTGCTCAAAACAGGAATAAACGATAAAAGTGATAACTTGAATGGTGAAGGTAACGAATCTTTATCCAAAACAACAAAATCTATTCTTAATAAGCATGGAATACGATTAAATAAAAATCTTGGACAAAATTATTTAATTGATAAGAATAAACGTGACCAAATAATTAATTTTGGAGATTTAACAAAAGAAGATGTTGTTTTAGAAATCGGTGCTGGAATCGGTACACTTACAATAGAATTAGCTAAAAGAGCTAAAAAAGTAATAGCTATTGAACAAGATTCCAATATTTGTGAAATATTGAATCAGCGTTTAAAAGAAAATAAAATTGATAATGTAGAGCTCATTAATGAAGATGCATTGAAAATTGAATTTCCCAAATTCAATAAAATAGTATCCAATCTACCTTATCAAATATCATCACCCATTACATTCAAATTCCTAGATTATGATTTTGACTTGGCCATTTTAATGTATCAAAAGGAATTTGGCGATAGAATGAATGGTGAAGTTGGAACTAAAAACTATTCAAGGCTTTCAGCAATGCTTTATTTTAAATGTGATGTTGAATCATTAACTGACGTCAGTTGTGAAAGCTTCATACCCAAACCAAAAGTCGATTCCGTTGTCATTGGCTTAACACCAAAAGAGTCCGATTTGACAAGTGAAGATTTTAAAATCTATTCTAAATTTACAAAAGCATTGTTCCAACATAGGAATAAAAAAATCAGAAATGCTTTAATTGACTCCCGACATGTCGTGAGTAACTTGGATAAAAAAGAAATTAAGAAACGATTAAATAATATAGATGATGAAAGATTAAATGAATATTTGACTAAAAGAGTTGTCGTGTTAACTCCAGAAGAGATTTTATTTATTTCAAAAGAACTTAACCCTATTTTTAATGATTAATATGGATTTTGTAATTAATACTCATGAAAATGTTTATATTCCTGCCGAGGACAGTTATTTGCTTGCGGAGAATCTGGAAATAAAAAGCGGACAAAGCGTTTTAGAAATAGGTACTGGATCAGGAATAGTTGCAATGTATGCTTCAAGACTAACAGATAAAGTAACTGCAACAGATATTAATTTTGATGCTATTACACTAGCTGAATCAAATTTTAAAGCCAATAATATTGATAACATAGAATTGCTCTTTGGAAATTTATTTGAGCCTGTGAAAAATAGAAAGTTTGATGTAATTTTATTCAATACTCCATATCTACCTACCGAAGAAGGTGAAGTTTTAGATGACACCATAAATTATGCATTTGACGGTGGATTAAATGGGCGGAAAGTTATTGATCTTTTTTTAAATGAAGTGAAAAATCATTTAAATGATGGTGGAATTGTGCAGCTGATACAGTCTTCACTTTCAGATAATGATGAAACACTAAACAAGCTGGATGAACTCGGGTTCATAGCAGAAATTGCAAAAAAAGAACACTATTTTTTTGAAGACATAGTATTGATAAACGGATATTTAATATAATTAAAAAAGGAGAATAATTAGAATTCTCCATCAAAAACAAGTTTTGCAGGACCTTTCATGAATGCTCCTAACTCACCATCTTTTTCATAGATATTGAAGTTCAAGTCACCACCAGGCAAATGAAGCAAGATTTCATCATCAAATAAACCTAATTTATACCCAGAAATAGCTGTTGAAGTTGCACCGGTACCGCATGCAAGAGTAACACCAGCACCACGTTCCCAAGTAATCATTTTTCCTTCATTTTTGCTTATAACTTCAACAAAGTGAACATTGATTTTTTCAGGAAATACTTCGTGGGCTTCAATAGCCGGACCATATTTATTAATGTCAACCGCATCTACATCGTCAACAAATATGATTGCATGAGGATTACCGACACTGATTGCAGTAACATTGAATGTAGTATCCAATACTTCAAGCTCTCCATCGACAAATTCATCCTCATCACTAGTCATCGGTATTTCAGGAGTTTTAAAAGTTGATGTACCCATATCTACTTTAAATAAAACAGGTTCATCATTTTCTAAGGTTATTTCTATGGTTTTAATACCTGCCCTTGTCTCAACAGTCATTTTTTCTTGCTTTAAAATACCTTTCCTGTAGACAAAATCCCCAAAGCATCTGATACCATTACCGCACATTTCAGCTTCGCTTCCATCAGGATTGAACATTCTGTACCCAATATCTGCAACATCAGACGGTTCTACAAACAATACTCCATCCCCACCAACACCGAAGTTTCTGTGGCATAAAATTCTGCATGCTTCTGGCTTATCTGCTTCAGGAATGACTTCTCCTTTTGATTCATCAATTATAGGAAAGTCATTACCTATACCATGCATTTTTGAAAATTTTAATCCTTTTAAATCAAGCATAATATCACTTATTTTAAATGATCAGGAATAATTTGATTTGCATATAAATCTTCAAATGTTTGTCTTTCACGTACAACCTGACATTTACCGTCAGTGACCAAAATTTCAGAAGATAAAGGTCTTGAATTGTAGTTTGAAGACATTGTAAAACCATATGCTCCAGCATTTAATATTCCTAAGACATCCCCTTCTTCAACATCAGGCATTGGTCTGTCACGTGCAAATAAATCACCGGATTCACATACGTTACCTGCAATATCAACTTCCTGAGTAATAGGAGCGTCCATTTTACTTGCATCAACGATGTGGTGATATGAATCATACATTGCCGGCCTGAGGAGTGTGTGGAAACCTGCATCTACACCAATGAATTTTCTGTAGCTTTGTTTTACGCTGTTAACTGTAACCAATAAAACACATGCATCAGCCACCAGAAATCTTCCAGGTTCAAGATACATTGTAGGTGAACCCATGTCGTATTCTTCTAATTTTTCTTTAAATAAACCAATATTGACTTCTGCAAATTTATCCAAATCAACGACATTTTCTTCAGGAGTGTAAGGAACACCGATACCTCCACCAAAATCAACGAATTCAAAGTCAATTCCAGTATCCTCGTGGACTTTTCCTGCAATATCCATGGTTGATTCAACAGCCAATTTAAACGGTTCCGGATCTAAAATACCTGAACCGATGTGGGAGTGCATACCAACAGGATTGAATCCTAGGTCTATTGCTTGTTGATAAACATCACTAGCTTCATTATCCATAATACCGAATTTACTCATTACTCCACCGGTAATACAGTGGTCGTGGTGCCCTGCACCGACCATAGGATTTACCCTGAATGAAATTTTTAATCCTTCAGGATCAACTACTTTAGCTAATCTTTTAAGTGCTGAAACAGAATCGATATTTAAAACTGCACCTTGATCATGGACGAATTTTAATTCGTCGTTGGTAATGTTATTACCTGTAAATAAGATTCTTTGACCTTCAAAACCTAATTTTTTAGCTGTGTAAACTTCACCGGGAGACACCGCATCAATACAGCATCCTTCACTTTCCAATATTTTCATTACAGCCAAATTGGTGTTAGCTTTACATGCATAAAATACTTTGAAATCAGGATAATATTTGGAAAATGCACCATAAAATCTATTGTAATTTTCTCTTATCCTATTTTCATCAATAACAAATGTTGGAGTTCCAAATTCTTCTGCAATATCTAATGCATCGGCCCCTCCAATATCCAAGTGGTTTTTATCGTTGACTTTAATATTTAAATCCATAATTTAAACTCCTTTGAATAATATTTATAATTAGTGAAGGAAATTGATTTGCCACTAGCATTACTAAAAAAAGAGGGATGGAAAAGAAAAATCTTTTAACAAATTATTATTTAACCCGTTCATGAGACAATTAAAAGTTATTGAACATATAATAGTATTTTGAAATGTCCAGAGATAAAGCCTGTTTAATTCCATTTAACAACATTACAAGAATAACAATAAGGCTCAACATATCTAATTATACCGTTTTCATCAATAACAAATTCCTCATTTAAAGGAGGATTATTAATCACCCCAGAATAAATATAATCGCCAAAATTCCATTTTAACTGGATATCAAAGACTTTAATGACATTTTTACATCAGAATTTCATTACATTGTCATTTGTCACTTCATCGAACTTCAATAAAGTCTCTTTCCTAAAATTTTCTTCAGATGAAGCAATACACTAATAATTGAAACTAATTATATAACTAGCTAAATACTATGATTTAAAAATAATTAAATATTACCATAATTGAATATTAAACAAGTGATAACATGAAAAAGCACTATGGATTAACAATGAGAAGTGTAGTTAAAAATGAAGAAGGTAAAATTTTAGTCTTGAGAAGACATC
>CACYVR010000071.1 GCA_902777885.1 uncultured Methanobrevibacter sp. | reverse complement strand
CTGTCATTTTCATCAATTATTAATTTTGAGAATAATAGCTCATGATAATCGTCTTTTTTTGCTCTTTTTTGAAAACCTGCCGCTGCTTTATCCCAATCTTTTCCACGGTCTTCCTTTTGTTTCAGTTTATCTGCCCAGAATTCATCCCATTTAACATCATTCGGGTTTTCAATACATTGTTTCATTTCTAACACCTTTTGTTTTTCCGCTTAAAACATTTTGATAGTCTTCATAATTTTCCTTAAGTAAACGTGGAATCTCCAGTTCATATGGGCATTTGTCTACACATTCATAGCATTCCACACAGTCTAGGGTTTTTTCCATCATTTCCTGATGCTCCTGCGTCAGATAAGGTTCGGCAGGAAATCTTCTAATCCATAATGACATTCTTGCAGACATGCTGATGTTGATGTCTTCGGGACATGGCATGCAATATCCGCAGCCTCGACAGAAATTTTCTCCCAATTCCTTTTTGTCCTTTTCAATGGCATTTTTCAATTCATCATCCAGAACTGTATTTTCGTCATATGACAGGAACTCATCAAGCTCTTCCAGTTTCTGAATTCCCCAAATGGGCAGTACATTATCGAACTGATTCATATATGCATATGATGCTTTGGAGTTTGTAATCAATCCTCCGCCCATTCCTTTCATGGCTAAAAATCCAACATCCAAATCCTTGCATTTATTTACTAAATTGATTTCCTCTTCACCGCTCAAGTAAGAAAATGGATATTGTAATGTTTCATAAAGTCCTGAATCAAGCGCTTCATGTGCATGTGTTATTTTATGTGTTGTTATACCAATGTGTTTTACCATACCTTCTTCTTTTGCTTCAAGCATTGCTTTATATAGGTCGTCTTCACTTTTTGGACAAAAGGATAAGTTGTGGAATTGATATAAATCCAAATAATCAGTTTTCATACTTTTCAGTGATGTTTCTAGCTGATTCCAGAATTCGTCCACCTCTTCAGCAGCACCCTTGCTTGCAAGATATATGTTTTCACGCACATCTTCAAAGGCTTTGCCCAATTTTGCTTCACTGTCTGTATAGAAATGCGCAGTATCATAGAAATTTATGCCGTTTTCATAAGCATGGTGCAGGATTTCAACAGAATCATCCATATTTCTTCTTTGGATTGGAAGTGCTCCGAATCCATTTTTATTCACTTCTAAATTTGTTTTTCCAAGTCTCATTTTAATACCCAATCATTTTTAATATGAAATACATAATAAGAATGATAATCAATAAGATGATTGAAGTTTTGGCAGATAGGAATTTTGTTTTTCTAAACTCGGCATCCTTTACTTTGCCGGTTTTCATTATTCTTTCCTTTTCAAAAGAACATTTTTGATAAATCATTTCCAAATCTTTTGGAAGCCTTCCATGTTCATTTAACATATTGATTGTTTTATTCAAATATTTAATGGCTTCCTCATCATCATTAAGCTTAACGCAGCAGAAAGCAGCCTTATAATTGAAATTTGTTATGAGTTCCAAATCGTCAACTTTCTTTTCATAGCTTATGCAGTGCTTGTAATTTTTAAGGGCACTTTTATACTCCCCCAGTTCATATAATGCGTCCGCTTTTGAATTATATGCAATAAGCGTATCTTCATTTGAAAGGGATTTTTCCAAATATTCCAATGCCTTATTGTTCTCTCCGGTTTTTTGAAGCATCTCTCCTTTGTACAAATCGGATTTTTCATCTCCACCGTATTGGCTTTCATAGGTGTTGAGGTTTTTAAGGGCTTCATCATATCTTTTGGCTTTAATCAAAAGTTCGATTTTAGCTATTTTAACTTCCTTTTTGGAAATTCTCGGCTTTTCAATTTGTGAATATGACTTATATTTTTCTTCCGCCTTATCCATGTATTCCAGTGCTTCATCGATTTTGTTTTTATTGAATCTGGACAGGGCCTTATCACAAATTACATTGATTGATCGTGGCTGCTTTTCAAGGTATTTGTCAAAGTATTTTTCACCATAGTCTCCGTTATCGTGTGTTTCATCAAAATACTGATAATACATTCCCTTTTCTTCAAGGGCAAGTAAATAATCCGCATCAATCAATAAATCTAAAATACTTAGATATTCATCAATATCGTCTTTTGCATGTCTTTTTTTAGCTAATTTAAGTGCTTCTTTATAATTTTCATCTTGAATGTATAGTTTTGCCGTTTCTATAGCATCACTCATTATATCGACCTATATTTTTTTTATCGAACTCCATTTTTTCTATAACTACTCTAATTAAAAATTATGTATTTTTAAATTAAAAACATTAACTATTTTTAACAAGAAATTCAAAATTAAATATAGATAAATCTTATTTTTATTAAAATTTAAAATTGTGATGATTAAATGAATGATTTAGAAGAAATTGTATATAAACATGCTTTATTGAATGCGGCTAAGCATAAGGGAAGTGCAAATCCCGGTGCTGTGATGGGTTCCATCATGGCAAATGAGCCGGAACTCAGAAGCAGGGCAAAAGAAATCGGACCTCTTGCAGGAAAAATTGTAGCGCAAGTCAATAATTTATCCAGTGATGAACAGGCAAGCGAGATGGAAAAATATGGCGTTGAAGTTCACGAAAAAAAGAAAGTTAAGGAAGTAGGACTTCAGGAACTTCCGGGAACTCATGAAAATATTGTATTGCGTTTTGCACCTAATCCGAGCGGGCCGCTTCATATAGGACACTCAAGAGCTGCAGTTCCAAATGCAGAATATGTAAAAAGGCATGATGGTAAGCTGATTTTAAGAATAGAGGATACTGATCCGAAAAGGGTCTATGAAGACGCTTATGAAATGATTCCTGAGGACTTGAAATGGCTGGGAATCAATCCTGATGAGATTGTTTATCAATCCGACAGATTTGACATTTATTATGATTACGCTCGCCAATTGATTGAAAAGGGTGCAGCTTACATGTGTACCTGTGACGGCGCAGTATTCAAGGAGCTTAAGGACAATTGCAAACCATGTCCATGCAGAGATAATTCCGTTGAAGAAAACCTTAAATTGTGGGATAAATTCGATACTATGGATGCAGGCGATGCAGTATTGAGAGTGAAAACCGACATTAACCATAAAAATCCCGCTATTCGTGACTGGGTGGCGATGAGGCTTGTCGATGAAACACATCCAAGACTTGGCAATAAATACCGGATATACCCTATGATGAACTTCTCCGTAGCGGTCGATGATCATCTGATGGGAATGACTCATGTTTTAAGGGGAAAGGACCATTTGGCCAACAGTGAAAAGCAGAAATATTTATATGACCATATGGGATGGGATTTACCTGAATTCATTCACTACGGCAGATTAAAAATGGAAGATATTGCCTTAAGTACTTCAAAGGCTCTTGAAGGTATAGAAAATGGAACATACAGCGGATGGGATGATCCTAGACTTGGAACATTAAGAGCTGTTGCAAGGAGAGGTATTGATCCGAGAACCATATATAATCTGATTACTGAAATCGGTGTTAAAATGGCCGATTCCGCTATCAGCTGGAAGAAAATTTATGGTTTGAACCGTAATCTCCTGGAACCGGTAGCAAACCGTTATTTCTTTGTGGAAGACCCTCAGCTAATCGAGGTTAAAGGTTATGAAGATGGTGAAATCACTATAGAAAGACCTCTTCATGCAGATCATTTGGATAGAGGAAACAGAATTCTTTCATTTGATGGCAGTGCATATCTTGCTAAAGAGGATGTTGACGATGGGGTATTCAGACTGATGGATGCGGTCAATGTCGATATCAGGGATAATGAAGTTACATATAATTCCACTTCCTTTGAGGATGCTAGAGCCGTCAAGGCCAAAATCATCCAATGGGTTCCGTCTGAAGAGAATGTTAATGTCACTATTGTAATGGATGACGCATCACTTAAAAAAGGTTTGGGCGAATCCGCATTGTCTGACTTGAAAGTGGGAGATATTGTTCAATTTGAAAGAGTTGGTTTTGCACGTTTGGATGAAATCAGTCAAGATGGATTGGTATTTTATTATGCACACAAATAAGGTGGTTTGATGACTTTTTTCACAAACGGCTTTGTTACATTAAAAACCCCTGAAGGTTTTGATGCCGTTCCAAATAAGGGAGATTTTGTTGAACTGGCATTAGTCAATCCTTCAATACCAATGAACATAAAATTTTCAATTTCTCCAACAATGTCTGGCCTTCCGGACATTAAAAATGTAATGGAAGAGCAGCTGAATTCAAATCCGGATATTGATGTTGTGACTGCCGATTTTATAGCTATTAATGATGATATCTATTATATGATAATATCTTCCATAAATACTGAAGAAATTCAAATCAGGCGAAATGAATTCATGTTTGTAAAGGACAATAATTTATACTCCTTTGAATTCACATATCCTTATGCGGATGCGGAACTGGATAACTTTTACTTGGACATTATACGTTCAATGAAAATCAGGAAAGCCAAATACTTATTGACTGACGACGGTTATACGATAAATGAAGATTAATTCATTTATTAATTCTTTTTTTAAAAATAAATAAAAGAAGTCTGTCAAATTAATGACAGAATTTAATAGATTTTTTTAATGTCTTTTGGTTTAATGGTGATGTTTTTTCTTCTGTATCTTACTTTGATGTTATCGCCGTTGATTGAGTAGACTTTACTTGAATATGTCTCTCCATCATGGTGGAAGATGATTTCATCACCTTTTCTTAAAACTTCCTCATTGTTGTTTATGTTTATTTTAAGACTGGATTTTTCAGGTACTTCTTTTGGTTTAGGGATTTTTTCCTCACTGGATTGTGAATCTCCACCAGCATTGCTTTTAGCGTTGTTAAATACCTTGCGAGTATTTTCCTGTCTTAACTCTTCTTCATGAGCAGGTTCAACATAATCTTCATGTGTCTCGTTAATGATAGGCACGTATTCTTCATAATATTCATTGGCTTCTTCAGTATAGGCGTTCACGTTTCTGATGAATTCTTCATTAGGTGTGTCTGCTTCTTCCTGTTCTGGAACTAGCTTTTCACGAATATCTTTTACAATGCTTGAATTTTTAATGGTATTGGTAAATTTGGCTAAATCTTTTCTATAGTCAAGATCGCTTAATTCACCGTTTTCATCTTCAAATAAGTTGGATGAATCGATTGAAGCGCCAAATTCATAATCTTCATCAGCACCTGATAGGATACTTATGCTGTCTTCTTCAACTTTGGTTGGTGTTTTCAAGCTTGGAGTTTTAATTTCTTCGCTTCCAGGTATTGCATCTTTGATGCTTTTTACTGTTTCTTTGATTTCAGGAGTTTTGTCTGTGAT